>CAYZWM010000113.1:0-13187 GCA_964482155.1 uncultured Chitinophagaceae bacterium
CTGATTAATCGGGCTATGCCAAATCCAAAAAACACGATCATCGCTGTAAGCGTTGAGGTATAGGCAAGTTTTTGGTAGAAAGCACCCAGCAAGATGAGGATTCCGGCTGCAACGACAAAACCACCAGTGGCTCGTGCTTCATTTAACAAACCTGGACTGTTCTCCAACACCAGTCCACTGTTTTGGAAGAAGGCGATGGGATCAAAAAGTCGCCATAAACCCAGTGCGGTTAATAGAATGCCGATAAGAATTAAGATACCTTTTAATACGTTTGAATTCTTCATAATCTGTCGTTAAGGTGAGCATACATCTACCAAAATGGATGGATCTATACTGCTTTTAAAGCTGTAAGGTAATCGATTTAACATTCCGCTTCAAACCACTCCTTCCGTGCCCCGGTTTTGATTATTGTTTCAACAACCACAACACCCGATCGTAAGAGACCACGTAATGCACTATAACAACGATGGCAACACACCAACTTAAACTGGAGTAACCCAAGTTGTAGGTTGACCAAATAGCAAAACCAAAAAACAGAAATTCGATGGCCAGGCGTACGATTCCTGATACAGGAATAGGTGCGTTACCCGATCGACTTGGGTCATTGGCAATGGCAAACGTGCCCCATACTACAGCTGCAATAAGCGGCAACCCAATGGCCAAAATAAATTTGAACCAATGGTCGGTTTGCCGCCAACCCCACGTACCCATAGCAAGTAAGGCGTATATCTCAAGGAGAAGTCGCACGCCTAAGTTTATTGGATGTGATCCCATGTTTCTATTGTTTTAAGATGTGATTGGCTCTAATTTTCCTCTGTTCGGAGCTTTAAAGCCTCGTTCATGGAAACAAACCCAGCTTTGGTGTCTTTGCCAATCAGTTTAATCAATACACCCGATAGCAGTCCTGTAAAGATCTCTCCCTGTGTAAATCGAGTTTGATTCGCACTGATTTGATGGAGAGTAAAGAAGTGTTCGCCATCAAAAATGCCTTTGATACCCATTTTCCCCTTCCATCTAAATTCGGTGTTCTCTTTGTTTACAAGAACAATGGGTTTAAAATTCATAGGAGAATTGCCTGTGCCTTGAATGTAGACATCCAACTCATCCCCTTTTACGGTTGATCCTGAAATCTGAGTGATAAATGGATTCCATTCCGGATAAGTTTCGTGGTTCATAAGCACCTGCCACACGTTTTCGGCAGACGCGTCAATGATAATTTCCGTCTTGATGCTCCGATTAACCAATGCATTGGTAGTAAACAGGGCAAGAGTTGGAATGAGCACAACGATCAGGGTTATTTTTAATCTTTTTTTCATACTATTTCTTTTTAATATCTGAATTGATAGGTCAAAGGTATTTCCACCCCAATCCACATCGTTGACCATTTACGCAAATGGTTTGACGGATTACGCAAATAATTTTTTAAAGAGATTTAGTGCTGGTTTTGAAATTCCGTTGGGGTAAGCCCCGTCCATTTCTTAAAATTTCTTGAAAACGTAGAAACCTCAGAAAAACCGGTCAAGAAGGCCACATCGGTGACGTTAAAATGGGGTTTTGCGAGATGTTTGATGGCCATCTCTTTGCGCACATTGTTGAGAATAGCCTGAAAAGACGTTCCTTCATTTTTTAATGAATTTTGAAGAGACCGAACACTCATAGCCAACTCTCGTGCAACGTCATCTGCCCTGGGAATTTCGGCTTTGAGTCTCTGAATGATGCTGTTTTTTACTGCCCGTGATTTCATGTTTACTCGATCGTGTTCTTTGGCAGTATCCTGCAACAGGATATCAAAACCGGCGAACATTTCCGGATCGGTACCCGTAATCTTCTGGTCAAGGTCTACCTTGTTATAGACGATGTATGGGTTGGTACACGAAAATTGGATCACGGCTGGATCAAATATTTCATGGTATCGATCTACGTTATCCGGTTCAGGGAAATTGAAGCCAACCTCAAGAGGATGAATATTCGCTGACGTACAATTTTTTATAAGCGTCATGGTGGAGGCATATATAAAGTCAACGGTATACCGAAACCCACTCTGCCATTCTTCCTGCATCTCTCCTTCAATGATCATTCGGCTTCCCTCAATCCGTGTTCTTTGAAGTAGAATAGACAACACCAATTCCTGGTAGGTGCACATTTTTTTCAATGCTGCGGCAATAGACGTTGAGTTCATCATAACGTAGCCCAAAATGCCCATGGTTTGAAAACGGGCTTTTAATCCGCACTCCAAACCGATGTTGTGCGATGCCGTTTGGTTGACAATAGCCGTCCAAACATCCATGGCTTGCTCTACCGTAACCCGTGCTTTTGGGTTTGCTATGATTTCAGGGTCGATCTGTGCCTCTTGCAATAAAGCCAACCGATTTGCGCCAAACGTTTCTGCTACGGCGATACGCAGATTAATAATAGGGGCGGGTATGTCGCGGGCTCTTCTCATTTTTTCTATTCAATAACCGGCCGACTCAAGTCGCTTTGCAGTCGGGTGTTGTTGAGTGGCGATTTTAAGTAAAATTTTCCATTCTATTTTAACCTGTACGAGATTCTCAGGGCAATTTGGATATCCATTTGTGCTGAATATGAATCTTAGAGACGCGTATTTGGCATGATCGGTTAACCAAAGGAATCGACCATATCCCTGATTTCAAGGATACAGCAGTGTCACGGTTTTGAGTGAGAAAATGGAAGGGTTGTCTCGGCATCCTTGAAGTTCCGCAGTTTGGTTAAATATGCGGTTCGGATGGGACTGGTTGAGTAACGTGACGGCAGTCTATGCTGGGTAGTTTATTGATTTTCCATAGCTTCTAAGTAGTAACGATAACCCACCAGTTCCTCTTCAGTCACTTCTTCGACTTTCAATAATTCGGGATTTCCCAATAAGAACCCTTTTTTCGCCATGGGGACATGTCCGATAAAGGATTGTAAATCAGATGAATTTAAATCATCGGGTTTGGTCTCAAACTCGTTGGAATATAAGGTTACATGGACACCCATTTCTTCCACTGCAAGTATTTTAGAGACACTGTAAATTCCGGAGTCACTTTGTGAGATATAAAGACCGCCTACCACCAATTCCGTTTCAGTGTTTGTGGACTCTTGCGTTGAGCAACTGCAAACCATGCAAAGCCCAAGGATGACGAGAATTGATTTTAGTTTCATAGTTGGATAGAGATTGAACGTTTTAGATTGATCATAATCCGCATAATACGTAAAATTCAATGTGTATTGATTTGTTCAATGATTTCTCTGATGTCATTCTGATGTCTTTCGCTAAATAACGCAGAATTAGAAGCGTATTTATAGAACGCATTGATGGGGTCTAGGAAAATCTCGTAGGACAGTTGGTTAGTCTCATTGGCTAGTTTTTCGAACTTCCATAAACCATAGCCTCTAAACGGACCTTTTACATAATCAAACCGAACTGTTAAGTCAGTTTTGAGTACAGTTACCTTGATTCCAATTTTGGTTAACGGAAGAGGTGAAAACTCAAAATAATCTAAACTGTATTCTTCCGTTTTCACTGGAATTTTCCACCATGTGTGATAATTCTGAAAATTACTGACGACTTCAAATCCTTTTGAGATAGAGACAGTCAGTTCTTCTTTTACTAAAATGTTAATCATTCATTCGGTTAGAGACAAGACCCCTATAGGTCCATTTGTACGTTGATCCAGTAGCCTTAACCGCAGAGTCAAAGATCATATTTGAATTTTTCCATTCTTCTTTTAACCAGCTGAACTCTATTGTTGCTTCCAATGGTTCATAGGTCACATCCTCTTTCTCAAGGTCTACGCATGCCAAAAAGTTCTTTCTAGAAGAAGGCGTGTAACTTGAAACTCCGGCCTTTATGAAACGTGCAAACTCATCGACATTATCAAATACTTCGGAGTCCATTTTAAACGTTTCCTCGGCTATCTTGGTTTGTGCTGAAAAATAATGCTGGCTATCCTTAAAACTAAATTGGGTATGAACGATGTTTTTCTCTTTGTCGTGGCCAATCGCGGAATTAATTAGTGGCATCCCATCTCTCATTAGCAATGGGGCAAATAATTGGATTAATTTTAGATTCGAATTCCGTTCAGTGATCCAAACCGACGGTTCAGGTTCTCCCTTTGAGTGATCAATTATAGCAGCCCGATATGCGCAAGAAACGGTCTGAAATCGAATGATTGGAGGTATGGGAGGGACTGTAATTCTATCTAAATTTAGAATGCAAAATGACATCACGCTCCACCCATTTATTACCTCAGGTTTTAGATAATCTCCAGGTAAGTGCTTGGCGAGATCTTCCGGTTTCATTCTAAAATTAAATATGTAACGTTCGACCATCTTTGCTTTGATGGATCGAGGAATGTAAAATCGTCTTTTAGGTCCCATGTTATTTTATTTTAGTTATTGAATCGTTCCATTTCTTCTGGCAATTGTCGTCACATACATTTTGCTCTAAGTACGGCTGTTATCATGTATCACAACATCTCAAAATTGCGCGTCAGGTCTTTTCTGTAGAGTCATATTTACAATCACCTTCAACATTTACGTTTCGTTCAACACTATACTTAGAATATCGGAATGTACGACAGCAACAGACTCCAAAAAATAGTCACGTTTTGCTATTTTATGATGGTGGATTTTCTGCTTTTTTGCTCTCAATCGAAGCGGAATGGTGCAGGTTGTTCAGATAATAAGTGCCGAGTCTTGCATCTTAGGTCAAACACCCAAATCTTGATGTCCTTCCTTTGACTCCAGATAATAAGCAACCTTTGGGTGTCCCTTTTCTTTAGCCATTTGTAGGGGTGTTTTTCCTGCCGTGGTTTGCGCGGTTATATCAGCTCCAGAGTTGATTAGAAGTTCGGTCAATTTCAGTTGGCCATTATGAGCGGTGGAGTGAAGCGGTGTCACATCGTTTAATTGCCTGGCATTCACCTGAGCACCCTGTTTTATCAGAATTTCTGCTATGTCATAACTGGAAATTGCACATGCCGAATGGAGGGGGGCAACCTTAAAATCATTGTTTGAAGCCTTGTTGATGTCGCTACCACTTGAGATCAGATGATTTACAATTTCAAGCTGCCCGAAAAAGCATGCAAGCCCAATTGGAGTAAACCCATCTATAGAAAAAGAGTTAAGAAGACTGGGGTCTTTGGCAAGTTCCTTCTTCATAAGGTCGGCATAACCCAAAACAATGGCTTCGTATATATCCAAGCTCGTTTTATTTTGCTTTATGAGTTCAACCGCGACATTATTTCTGCAATACGCTGCAAACATCAAGATGGATATACCTTGCTCCGTTTTTTCATTGGCCAGATCAGAATGTTGAGCCAATAACTCTTTAAGCCGGTCGTTGTCTCCCGCTTGAATTAGTTTCGTAATCGAATTTTTGTCATCCATGGATGTGTTTCTTGCTTTGTACAAGTATAACCAATTGTACGTCGCTTTTTGTTGTCTGCATACCCTCGATCACTTCCCATTAGATAGGTATAGTAATTGGTGGCCAAATAGGCACACCTTCACCACGTCGAACCATGGCGGCGGCGGTACGTAACTTTTCTGAGAAATCATCGCCTCCCACTGGGAAAATGAAGTTAAAATTATCGGGATCATTAAAATCCATACTAAAGGCAAAGGCAGCGTCAATAAACGTTCCTTGTTGTTCGGGATTGAGGCCGTGCCACTCACCATCTTCAAGAAGGGTAGATACAAAGGAATACCCAACAGGAGCAGTCGATATGTTGCCCATTACGTCGTTTAGAACGGGGCCTGGATAACCCACCCATTCGCCTGTGGCACCGCTGAACAACTGTGCAATAATCGCTTGTGAAATGTACCTGGGCCCGCCATTTTGGTATTGCCAAATATGGACGAGTTCATGAACAACGACCCCATGTTTGTTAATATCTGTTAACGGAGACATTGAACTGGACGAAGAAATTCGAATCTTATTTCCAATGGTCACTGCTGCTCCGCGGTTGTTGAATAAACCAATATCGCCATCTACAATAACGACCTTGTTATAATCAATAGACTCCCCAAAAATAGGGGAGAGGTAAGCCAATTCGGTTTTGTTGAGAGGTCGACCTTCGTCTTCCACACCAACAATGACCTGAATGCCACTTAGAAGAATCGCACCAATCTGAATAATCAGACTAATGCCACCAAAAAACAGGCCACCAAAAAGCTCCAAAAGGGATCGCCCAAACTGGAATAGTTCACTTAAGGCTCGTGAGAAATTTAGTGTAGCCAGATTCCAGACAAATTTGACGAGATGGGTAACCGCTTCGACAATGTCTTCGATAATTTCTGTCACAGCATCCACTACCGCCTCAACAATCTCTTCGATTACTTCTTTAATTTTCTTAAACGCTTTTTTTACTTTTTTAAATGCTTTCTTAAACCATCCCATAATTATTTTCTTTAGTATATGCTCAAAATCAATGGTTAAATGGTCAACCCTGAGCAAGTCATCGAAAGCGTTCAAATATCAGTTGTGAGCAAGACGTTCGAATTAAGCTCCTAAGGTTTGGGAAAGTACCGAGATGATTGTCAAAATAAAATAGTCACCTTTTGCTATTTTTTTGACACTTGGCTTTTGACTGATTAGCGTTGTTGCCCCATAAAACACAGAGCGAAAATATTGAATTGTTGGTTAGTCCTTAATCAACGTAATGGACGCAGCGCTTTCTCTTCCAGTACTTTAAATGTGAGCGTGCTGTCTGATACGTCCATGATCTGCCAACTGGTTTGAATTCTACCACCCCAGAAGGCGAAGGTCATTGTAACCGTTGAATCGGATAAAGACGACCATTGACCGTCATAGTTCGTATAGGAAATTGGGCCAGTGCCGCACCAACTTCGGTTTTGACGTTTAACAAGACGATCCTGACTTCTAAACCAAATGCCTGATTGCTTATCATCAAACGTCCTTCGTTTGGAATAAATGAACGTGTTGTTTTCATAGCTGGAATACGACCAAAACCCGAGCAAGGAATGATCAATGGATCGACTGCCGTGAAACGATGAAAAAACAAAGCTCAGAATGACTAATAACAGGGAAGATCTAAATGCACGCATAGGGGGCAAAGATACCTCGATATGAAGCCGATCTATCCGACTTTTGACAAGCGGAGGTTTTTTTATAGTTGGTAGTTCTTAGTTGATAGTTCTCAAAGCCCGTCTTTCATAGAGCACTTTTAATTGTTAATTCTTAATTGGTCGCGTTGGGCTAATACCAAATGATGTTCCTTTCAACACATCGTTTTGTCAAATGTTTAGCAATCTAAATATCAAAACATCTATAAGCTCCTAAACAGGAACCTGGCGCTTGATAGTTCGTAGTTGTTAGTCGGTAGTCGGTAGTTCTAAGTTTTAAATACCTTAGCTTTTCTCTTATTCTTTTTCCAAGATGAAAAAGAAACAAAAAATCTTGTCAAAAATATGCTTCTGACCCTCTCTTTTCCGGACTGGAAAATCTACCAAAAAAGAGGTTCTGCTGAGCAGCACCAAATGCACGCATTTTTGTTGATTTTCTTATACCGAAAAATTCACCCCTACGCCGACCCGCATTTTTGACAGGCCTACGCTTCTTCCAATTGTGCATTTTATTAATTCGAGTTTGCAAAAAACTCAATTCTCTATCCACTAGCAATCTAAATATCAAAACATCTATAAGTCCCTAAACAGGAATCTGGTGCTAGATATTTTGTAGTTGATTGTTTCTAGTTCGAAGTTGATAGTTCCAAGTTAAACCGATGGATCGGAGAATTGGCATAGGATTAAAGAACGCGATCCCAAATCATTGATGAGCATATTCACTTCTCAACAAAGCAAAGACCACACAACGAAGTCATAAATAGACCAAAACGAAGATAACGACACCCAGAATCCAAAGAAATGATAATAGTAAATAACCCCTCTTTATTGTGATCTTGCTCCTCACCACCTTGAAGCCGACATAGATTCCGATACACGATAATAAGGTTAGCAGTGTATGGGTTTTTATGGAGTACATCATAAAGTACAAACGTTCGGTGAAATAATAGCCGTACCATAGATCAACAAATACCAAAAGCCAATAGGTCGATAGTCCAATCTGTATTACCCCATGAATTTTAGGATTACGAGCAAGTGCTGAGAGTTTGTTTTGTTCCTTCATAATTCCTAGTCTGGCTGAAAAATACGTTGATTTATTCAAATAATGCGATCCCAAATCATTGATCAACATATTCACTTCTCAACAAAGCAAAGACCAGCGAATCTTCAGCGACCCCTTTATTGACATAGTGTTGGCGAAGAAGTCCTTCCTGGGAAAACTTCATTTTTTCCATCAATCTCAAAGAAGGTGCATTGTCTTTACCTACAAAGGCTTCTATTCGGTTGAGGTTCATTGTGTTAAACCCATACTCAATTATTGTACTTAAGGCTTCGGACATCAGCCCTTTACCTTTAACATCATCACTGTACATCACATAACCCAACTCTGCACGATCGTGGTCGATATACCAGGTGTGGTAACCGCACCACCCAATGATGTTTTGGTTGCTCTTATCCAACAATTGAAAGTATAGAAACTTCCTGTTATAGGTTGAGAGGCCTTTTTTATACTTGCTTTTTTCTAAGCGAAGCTCAGCATCTGATTTCAGCCCTAAAAAGTCTTTTAATGTGTCATTGTCCATAGTCTCATGAACATGACTCAGAGTAGGCGGGTCTAGCTTTCTAAGAATGAGGCGCTGGGTGTTAAACTGTTCAAAATCCATATCAATCAATTTTCGCATTTTCCTGATCCACAAAACGCTGTTTGTCAGTAAGGATTATGTCGCAGACGTCAAAACGACCTTTTTCCAGAGTTTCGATGTTGACCAATTGGGTGTATTGCTCTACCGCGTTTCGATCAATCTTAATTTTCCCACCACCTATATGCAGTCGGTTGGTTCCTTTCTTTTTTATACCTGAAACCCAATATTCATAACCCGTTTCTAAATCGAGATCATTACCCGCCATACCTTGTCCACCAGAACGTTTAAACGCCTGACCATTGAAGTAAATACGTTGGCCTGACTTAGAGAACTCTACCCAACCAATCCAGGCAGGTCCATTATCGCTAAATCCGGTTTTAAGTTCAATATATCTCAGTTCGGGTTTCATAGATCCACCAAAACTAAGCAGATTTTTACGAGAACGAGAATGATTTTCGAGACAATTTTTACCAAAAAATCACTTCTGGATGTTGAATAAGGGACAGGAAGGTTCTTAGAATATTTTTATTCCGTTGAACTGCCTTCTTCTGAAAATTTGTTGGATAACAAATCCCAAAGTTCCGGATAACCATTGTCATAACCCAATGCCCAAATTCCCACACCCCCAAGGTTATTGGCCTTAATCCAATCGTATTTAATGGATAGCGAATAGACGTCTTCAAACCACAGCTGCCGATATAAATCTGGGGCACCGTCTAATATCAGGTAACTTGAAGCACTGGCGGTGTCAAATTGTAAGGGAATGTTTAGAGAATCTATGTATAGTTTTCGGATAGCTTTGTAAGGCGGGTGGGACACAAATTTAGTTGCTTTAGCAGGTATCTCCCTTCCATTGGTAATCCATTCCGCGCCATAATAGGGCAATCCAACTATGAGTTTTTTGGAAGGAACACCCAGGTCTAAATAGTATTTGACAGATGATTCAAGTCCTTTTCCAAAATTCGTACTGCTTTTTAACGGTACTACTGGGCCAGCAGTTGTACTAAAACTACCGTAATAATCATACCCCATTAATGTGTAAAAATCGATGTGGTTATCGATGACTTTGATATCAAATATCTGATTCCAATCAATGGCATAAAGGCATAATGATACCATGAATTTCGGATTAACACGTTTCAATTGAGTTGAAACCAGAACAATGAATTCCATAAACTTAACCTTGTCTTCCTTCGAAACACCCTCAAAATCTATATTGATACCATCGGCGTTTCTGAGTGTCAATAAGCTAGATAGGCTGTCAATAAGGGTCTCCTGAGCCTTGTGGCTAGAGAGAAAGGTTGAGTTGTTTTGACTTCCAAAATTTGAGATAGAAAGAAATACGTTGCAGTCATTGGCTTTTGCGCTATCCACTACGGCCGTTGTTTTCCATTGATGTATGTTTTTATAACTTCCGGTCTCTGGTTGTATTACATACGAAAAATAAGAAAGACCCCATAGTGCGGCAAAATTGTAATTTTTATAGGCAGAACCGTTGGAGTATATGTGCCAACCAAATGTGCGATAATTCGTATCCAACTTGCTCCTTTTAAACCGTATCAGATTATTGGAAATTCCATTAAAACTATCCCATTGATCTTCTGTAGAATACGTTAATTTCTCAAATCGTTGTTCTTGTAAGTGCCGTTGACTGATATATTCGTTTTGTTTGGATTGATTGACCGAACTTTTATCAGATTTACTTTTCTGGCAACCAAACAGTGTAAATACGGTGAGAAGTATTACAAACGATTTGTTCATTCCAATTTGGTTTAACGATCCGTTTAGGCGACGCAACATGGGAGTTGATGATTTGAATTTATTTAGAGACATGGTTCAAGGTAAATGCTTAATCTTCTTTGCTGAAATGCACATACACGCAAATTACGAAAAACATAATCGTCGGATGTGAATTCCGCAACCCTGGCTGGTTTGCTTGTGCAACATACCATGCGGGACTGAGATTCTGATCAGCAGATTTTATCGAGATCGAGAACCCAAAAGATTCTCGATACAATTTTACTGCGTAAAACCACTCGAATTGACATAGGTGTTATGGAGTGGTTATTGGGTCGAGCAGGTTGTTTTGAGATACTGTGTGTGTACGGTTTGTAAAGACGATGTAGTCGTTAGGAATATTCTGCAAGCATATTGTATTTAGAACCCAAATGATTCTCGATACGATTTTACTTCGTAAAACCACTCGAATTGACATAGGTGTTATGGAGTGGTTGTTGGGTCGAGCAGGTTGTTTTGAGATACATTGTGTCTTTAGTATGAGAAATCTTCTTTAATCAGTTGGAGCTATTACATTCAACCCTTCAATCATTCAAACCCTCAATCCTTCACCCTTCACCCTTCCACCTTCAATCCTTCAACACCCAGCATTAAACATTAAACATTAAAAATTAAACCTTCAACCCTTCCCCCTTCAACCCTTCAATCATTCAAACCTTCAGTCTTCAACCCTTCAATCATTCAACCCTTCAAACCTTCAACCTTCCCCCTTCAAACCCTAAATCCCTTCACCCTTCCACCTTCAATCCTTCAACACCCAGCATTAAACATTAAACATTAAAAATTAAACCTTCAACCCTTCCCCCTTCAACCCTTCAATCATTAAAAATTCAACATTAAAAATTAACCCTTCCCCTACAAATCATTCCCCTCAGCAACGTACTTCGAAAACTGCGCTTTATTATAACGGGCGACAGCTGAAAGGTAGTCCAGTCTCGATTGAATATAGACTTCCTGGGCTTGTATTATTTCAAAAGGCCGAACCGTTCCAAGACGCTGACGATCAATGCTTTGGTTGAGTGCTTGCTCGGCTAATGTACTGCCTTCTAACGCTATGACCATTTGCTCATTAGACGTGGTAATTAATAGATTGGTGGCGGTCACTTCTTCATTGATTAAAGCTTTAGTTTGTGCCAGTTCGTTTTGTTGAATGGCAATTTTAACATCGTATTGCTCGAGTTCCCCTCCCGAGGTTAACCGACCCATTGGAATCTTCCAAAGCAACGATGCATTTACGGCTGTCGTTGGGTTGACAGGAGAAAATACGTCGCCGAAATACGAGGTGTATGTGCCTAATTTTAGCTCAGGAAGCCAAAGCCCTTTGGTAGTCGTTTTGCGTTCCAATTGAAGCGCTTGAAGACTGTATCCCGCACTGTTAAGCTCTGGTCGGATTAGGTTGTCTGCAGACTGTACCGTTATTCCTTGTAAATCGACTGGTGCCAAAACAGTATCCGAACTAACAAGAACCGTATAGGCATCCAAATCAAGCATTCTGGCGAGTCGGGTTCGTTGTTTTTCATATTGGATTCGGGCGTTAAGCATTTCCACTTTAAGGTGGTGGTAGTTGCTCTTGGCCAGTAAGGCATCCGACTCATAGCCAGAACCAGCGTCAACCTGCACGGCTAACTGCTGATAAATTGTGTCGGCTTGAAGAGCCAAATTCTCGTAGGCTTTGTAATACAATTGAGACGTTAACAAATCGTAATATTCGTGCACAATTTCTAACAGAGCCTGGTTTCGAACGGCTTTTGAATCGTACTTCGCGGCCAAGGTTCTCATTTCACTTGCCTGGGTTTGATAGATGCCCGAACCAAAGTTCCAGGAGGCATTTAGACCTAATCCGGCCCATAGGTTTTGTCGATTGATACTGGTAAAGAATTCACCATTGCCATTCATAGCCGAACCCCAAAGCTGGTGAATCGTCGTTCCCGCATAAAGGTCGGGTAACCACCATTCTTTGCTCTTGGTTTCATTGGCTTTAGCCAGTTCTTGTTTTAGAACCTGTTCTTTTATGAGGAGGCTGTTTCCGCCCATAGAGGAGAGCAGGGATTCAATGCTAATCGATTGGGTGGTTTGCTGTGCCAGAGAAACATTCCCTAACGACATAAAACACAGAAACAAAACAGCTGTTGTATATGGTATGAAATATCGTTTCATAATCTATTCGCTTTTAATAACGGGTTGTACAATCTGACCGGGTGATACCAACCCTTTTCCTTGGGTAATAACCAGGCTGGTTTCGGTAATCTCCGAGTTTAATACTTCGAAATAATCCTTGTTTGAGAGGCCTTTACGCAGCGGTATACGCTCCACTTTGTTGTCGGTTACCACCATGATAAATGGTTGATTTTGATACATCCACTGAGCTGTAACAGGAAGTGAAACAACGCCTTCCCGACTGTTGATTTGCATCAAAGCCTTCGCATACATGCCAGGCTTGATAAGGCCTTTCGAATTGTCAATGTCTATTTCAACCCGCATGGTTTTTGAAGCCGGATCCAGCGCACCAGAGGTACGGCTAACTTCAGCCTCGTACGACTTGCCAGGAAGTTCTGGAAACGTGATGATGGCTTTCATGCCTTTCGAAATTGCGGCAATATCTGATTCGGGTAAGGGAATGGTTAAACGGATTGGACTGAATTCTTGAATCACCACAAT
>CAYZWM010000114.1:0-12995 GCA_964482155.1 uncultured Chitinophagaceae bacterium
CATTCACCTTTTCACGGGTCATGTAGTACAAACCCAATACAACGTCTTGGGTAGTTTAAGATCACAGCGAATACAAATTTTGTTTTCTGTTTTGGTCAAATCGTCTCCGCAGAGACAACATGGATTGGGGTAAACCAATTTAATGAGTTGGTTAATCATGATTAGAATAATTTGGTATAGATAGGTTTCAATGCCCATTTTTAAGACCTTTGCACTCCTAAAATAGGTTTGATGTTCGAAAATAAGGAAACAACTTCTGTTGACCAACTCGGTGAATTCGGTTTAATAAAACATTTGATTTCAGCTATTAAATTAGAAACCGATCAAACAATAATCGGCGCTGGCGATGACGCAGCTCTCATAGATCCAAAAGGAAACCACCTATTGGTTACGACCGGTATGTTGGTGGAAAATGTGCATTTCGACATGATGTATACACCGCTTAAACATCTGGGTTATAAGGCAGCCGTAGCTAATTTCTCAGATATATGTGCCATGAACGCCTTACCCAGTCAACTGTCCATTTCTCTGGCATTTAGTAGTAAATATTCCCTTGAAGCCATTGAGGAAATTTATTCTGGTGTGCTCCTGGCTTGTGAAAAATACAAGGTTGACCTGGTTGGAGTAGATACATGCACAGCCCCTGCTGGATTAGTCATAAGCGGAACAGCCATGGGATTTACCAAATCCAAAACCGTCGTTCAACGTCAAGGCGCAAAAGCCGGTGATTTGTTGTGTGTTACGGGTGACTTAGGAGGTGCCTACATGGGAATGCAATTACTTGAACGGGAGAAACGCGTTTTTCTTGAACATAAAGAAATGAAACCCGACCTTAAAGACCATGATTATATTGTCGGTCGACAACTGAAACCAGAAGCCCGGATTGACGTTATTAAGATGCTTGCAGAAATGGAAGTAAAGCCAACGTCAATGATGGATATTACGGATGGCCTGTCTTCCGAAATCTTCCATCTTAGTGAAGCTTCAAAGGTGGACTTTATGGTGTATGAAGATAAACTACCCATTGACCAGGACACGTTTAACATGGCCATGGAGTTTGGTATCGATGCCACCACAGCCGCATTAAATGGTGGAGAGGACTACGAATTGGTTTTTACCGTGGAGCAAAAGGCTTTTGAAAAGCTGAAAAATCATCCGGATATTTCCATTATCGGGCATGCTAAAGATGCAGGTATGAAAAATCAACTCGTCTCTAAACAGGGAAACACCCACGATTTACAAGCACAGGGTTGGCAACAGAATAAATAGACGATGTTTATTTAGTTTTGTTTTAATATCGATTGTTTTTATGATCGGTATCGAGTTATTTTGTGGCATAATTCAAATAGTATGTCTCGATTTGCAAATATTTCCTTAGTCCAACTTCAATATCTGGTCGCCCTCGATGAGCATCGACACTTTATCAAGGCAGCTCAGTCATGCTTTGTTACCCAACCTACGCTGAGTATGCAAATTAAGAAACTGGAGGAAGAGCTGGGGGTTAAGTTATTTGATCGTACCCGCCAACCCATCATTCCAACCGACGTTGGTGTTCTTATAGTCGAGCAAGCAAAGAAGGTATTAAACGAAACCAAAAAGATCGAAAACATACTGCTTGAATATAAAGGGGCGATTTCCGGAGATCTAAACGTAGGTATTATTCCGACCATTTCTCCCTACCTCATGCCGCATTTAATCAGAAACATTTCGCGGCGATACCCCGATGTACGTCTTAACGTTCGGGAACTTATGACGGAAGACATCATATCGCTTCTTCAAAAAGACCACCTTGATGTTGGCATTGTTGCCACACCTCTCGAAATTGATGGCATGATTGAACGTCCTATTTTTTACGAAAAGTTTTGCCTGTATTTAAATCCAGAACATCCCGCATATGACCAGGAGGAGATTGATGCAAAACAACTACTAGAAGATAAATTATGGCTTTTATCGGAAGGAAACTGTTTTAGAGACCAGGCCGTTAATTTGTGTGCCTTGAGGCACAACCCTGCCAGAAAGAACACGTTTAATTATGAAAGTGGGTCCATAGAAACGTTGATTCGTATTGTTAATTTGGAGGGTGGAGCGACGGTTATTCCAGAATGGGCGTCTCTTGATCTCAAACCGGAAGACAAGAAAAATATCCGTAAGGTTCACGGCGGTGATTCGGTACGAGAAGTAAGTTTAATTTTTACAAGAAACTTTGCTAAAGCCAAACTTACAGATGCATTTTTTAGCACCTTGCAGGCCAGTGTGCCCAACCAGTTATTAAAAAATTCTAGGGAAAATATACTCACACTTGCGTAATATTGTAGGTTTTGTGCCTTGTTTGGAAAGATTTACTCCATAAAAGTATACAAAAAGAAGTTATTTTGTAGTTACTAATTATCGCCACGATGAAAAAACTAGCATTCATATCATCCTTATTAATCTTTGTTTCTTTTGGATGTTCCGATTTTGACCGACGGACTCAGTTTAATGCTACGTACACGAACAGAGTAATTTTAGACTCAAATAATACACTTCCAGGGAATCAACACGAAGTTTTTTCGGATACTCTGGTCGTAGATTTCATTGGTTTGTTAGTGGATCATAATTCCAATGAGAATGGGTTGGAAAGTGTAAGCCTGGTTGGATTGAGTATTGAAATTGACAAGAAAAAATCACCGGACTCTGGAAATTTTGATTTTTTGCGAAACATTGAAATTTTTCTAAAAGGCAAAAACACACAGGAATTTTTAATCGGAAGGGCGGACAGTGTTCCCCAGGGAAAAATTCGATATTTTGAAATACGTGTCGTTCCTGAAGATGAAGACTTTAGTGACTTTGTGAAATCGGAAGAGTTTATTTGCCGAATGAAATATTCGACTGATAATCGCATAAAAGATTCAGCGATAGTGATTAAAGTTACCCCAACCTATCTAATCGACACAAAGAAATTTGGTGTTTAAATAGGCTATTCGTTAAAAACCCAATAAGCTTTCTATCGGACTTTGACCACCCAACAATTGATCTGGGTTTTCTAATAAGTTCTTAACCATTACTAAGAATCCAACGGACTCTTTTCCATCGATGATTCGATGATCATAACTGAGAGCCACATACATCATAGGTCGAGCTACAATTTCTCCATTTTCTACAATAGGTCGTTGAAGTATGTTGTGCATACCAAGAATGGCACTCTGAGGTGGGTTAATGATGGGTGTACTCATCATACTGCCAAACACTCCACCGTTTGAAATCGTAAACGTACCTCCAGTCATTTCGTCCATACTGAGTTTACCGTCTCTTGCTTTTAGGGCTAAACGCATAACTTCACTCTCAATGCCTGCCATAGGAAGTGAATCGGCGTTTCGAATCACAGGAACCATCAATCCTTTAGGCCCAGAAACGGCTATTGAAATGTCTACAAAGTCGTGAAACACCATCTCCGTACCATCAATATATGCGTTTACCGCAGGATATTTCTGTAGTGCAAGAACACACGCCCGTGTAAAAAAGCTCATAAAGCCAAGACCGACTCCATGTGTTTCCTTAAACTGCTCCTTGTACTTTTTTCTAAGATCCATTATGGGTTTCATATTAACCTCGTTGAACGTGGTTAACATCGCAGTTTCATTTTTTGCAGCTACCAGTCTTCTCGAAACAGCCTTTCTCAGATTCGACATCTTTTCGCGATGCTCATTTCGACCACCATCCGACGTAATATATCCACTCTGACCTCCAGAATGGGCAGACATGGCGTCTGCTTTAGTGATTCTTCCCCCTCGGCCTGTACCCGACACAGCTGATGTGCTTACGCCCTTTTCATCCAATATTTTCCGTGCCGATGGAGAAGGTAATCCATTTGCATAATTACTCTTAGAAGATGCTGATTCTTCCTTTTTTGGAGCGGCAACTTCTGACTTCGTTTCTACCACTTTCTCTTCCACTTTTTGAACACTTCCAGCTGGTCTTTCGGCGCTTGTGTCAATGGTGGCCACTACGGAACCAACTTCAACATCTTCACCTTCAGCAACCAAAATTTTCAGTATTCCCCCCTGCTCGGCATTTAATTCAACCGTTGCTTTTTCTGATTCCAGTTCTGCAACCGCTTCATCCATTTCAACATAATCTCCGTCCTGTTTTAACCATTGACTAATGGTTACTTCAGTTACAGATTCTCCTACCGATGGTATTTTGAGCTCTAAAGCCATAGTGTAATTTCTAAGCGGCAAAGTTATAAAACCACCCGTAAATAATGACTGTAGAAAAGAAACAAAATGTTTCAAAAAACTATAGCCCTATTCAACGGTAAAGTGAGTCTAAAATATGTAATATTGAGAACTGTAATAAACACATGTCAAATCTTACAAGTTGCGTTTCAAAATTTATTGAAACCCTCGTCATTAAAGGGCTTAGACATGTTGTGCTATCCCCAGGCAGTCGGAATTTTCCTTTAATAAATGGTTTCTTATCAAGTTCGGAGGTTACATGCCACAGTGTTATCGATGAACGAAGTGCTGGATTTGTGGCTTTAGGTATGGCCCAAAAATTAAAAACACCTGTCGCAGTATGCTGCACCAGCGGTACAGCAGCACTCAATTTATATCCGTCCATCGCAGAGGCATATTATTCAGAAATACCATTAATTGTTTTAACCGCCGACCGGCCTTCTGAGAATATTGACAACTGGGAAGGCCAATGTATTCGACAGACACATATTTTCGCACAACACATATTGGCTTCGTTTGAGACATCGGATGACTACACCGATTCAGACCGTTTTCGAGAAGTTGCAGAAACCGCATATAGCAAGGCATCACAAGGGCCGGTTCACGTGAACATGCCTTTTAGGGAGCCTTTTTATTACCAATCTGAACCGAAAAATGCACCGAACGATATCCAGGAGAATGATGACATTCAAACCTATGGTCGTATACCCGACAGGCTAATCAACGACCTAAAGGAAGCCAGGCGAATTTTGTGGTTAAACGGTGCTTCGCTTCCAATGGATGAAATACCGCTAGGCTCAAATAGGGTTGTATTCTCAGATGTTATTTCAAACCAACCGGATTCGATTCAGCATTGGGATGGGATACTTAGCAGTAAAACGAGCCTTGAAGAGCGTTATTCTCCTGACCTGATCATTTCGACCGGGAAGTTTTTTGTTTCGAAGCCATTGCGCACATGGTTAAAAGGAATAAAGAACTTAACCCATTGGCACATTGGCACTGAAAAGGATATTCCAACCCCTTTCGGAACCCGTCCAAAGACTGCTAAAGTCGAATTCCAACACATTATTGACCGTATACAGTCAAATCCACATCAGGAGTCGTACTTAAATGTCTGGCAGGAATTGCAGAAGAATTATACCCGTCATTTTTCGGAATTGGGATGGAACCAGTTTAACGAGTTTTCGGCAATCCGGAAGGTACACGAATCTTTACCAGTTAATTCTATACTGCATGTGGCTAACTCGATGCCCGTACGTTACCTTGGTTTTCTAAAGAAAAAACTTGGATTAACCTATTACTCAAATAGAGGCACCAGTGGGATAGACGGCTGTACAAGCACGGCTTTGGGATATGCCAAAATATCAGAGAA
The DNA here is from genome assembly GCA_964482155.1 of uncultured Chitinophagaceae bacterium. Classification (GTDB taxonomy): domain Bacteria; phylum Bacteroidota; class Bacteroidia; order NS11-12g; family UBA9320; genus UBA987. Next base: position 5,587 of record CAYZWM010000114.1, read on the forward strand.
AAATGTCTTTTTGATCACAGGAGATATCGCCTTCTTTTACGATTGCAATGGGTTTTGGGTTGACCACGTTCCGCCAAATTTCAAAATTGTACTGATGAACAACAATGGGGGAGGAATATTTCAGCTAATTGACGGACCCAATGAGTTTAGCAACAGCTTAACTCTGCAAACAACACCACACAATCGCAGTGCGCAACACCTGTGTAATGATTACGGTTTGGCATATTTTAAAGCGGAGAATTGGCATCATTACGAGATCAAATGGGATGAGTTTCTGAACCATTCAGGTGCAGCAGTGTTTGAAATACAAACAAACATGAAAACAAATAAGGAGTTTTACGACAATTTTAGAAACATAGAATTGACATGAGTGACAATAAATTTACCCATTTAAACAACGAAGGAAAACCGCAAATGGTTGACGTTGGGAGTAAGGGTGTAACAGAACGCACGGCTACAGCAAGAAGCATTGTGATACTGCCTGATTTGGTTATGGATTTATTAACCGACAAGGAAATTTCTACGAAAAAAGGTCCGGTGTTTCAAACAGCGATTTTGGCTGGAATTATGGCCGCTAAAAAGACGTCAGATCTGATCCCACTTTGTCATCCATTGGCTTTAAATAAATGTGATGTTAAAATTGACGTTCAGCATCGGAAAGTTTATATCGAGTGCGAGGTAAAATGTACCGGTAAAACAGGGGTGGAGATGGAAGCATTAACGGGTGCATCTATAGCTGCATTAACGATTTACGACATGTGTAAGGCGTTTAGCCACGATATTGTTATCGAACAAACCAGTCTCTTGAAAAAGACTGGAGGAAAAAGTGATTTTGAGTTCAAAAATGCATAAGAAACATACAAAATTAATTCGACCTGACTTAGGGTTGTATGCCCGAAGTGAGTTGGCACTGGTAGGGACAAACTGCGATACTGTTCAGAAATTATCCGAGCGATTTGCCCGAAACCTATCAGACACGTATAACGTATCCTACGTAGATGCCGACCACGGTTCATTTGATCATCAGGAGGAACGGAGGTACTTGCAAGATGGAGCTTCACTTTATATGCTGGATAAGCAAAATGCACTGGAACTGAATAGACAGCATGAGTTGTCAAAATACGATAGACACAGCGTTTTTGATCAACAAGACTTTGTGGTGGTAAACGGAAACCATTTTGAAGCCTCTCATCAAATGGTATTTCTGGACAGTAAAAAGACCAAATCTCTTGAAAAACGCATTTCTCAACTCACCAATGTCATTGCATTTATTCGTGTGGATTTGGATACTCCTTCTGAAGAGGTCCAAAAAGCACTGAATGATTGGAGCCACATTCCAATGTTGTCGATTTACGAGCCTGACGCTTTGGTCAATTTTGTAAAAAACTGGTTGGAAGCGAGAAAGCCACCATTAAAAGCCTTGATACTGGCAGGTGGAAAAAGCAGTCGGATGGGACGGGACAAATCTCACATTAAATATCACACCGATGATCAGGCGCTTGAAATAGCCAATTTGGCCAAACCATTGGTGGAAGAAGTATATATATCGTGTCGCAAAGATCAACAGTTTGATTATCCATACCCTCGACTTGAAGATACCATTGACGGACTTGGACCGATGGGGGCAATTTTGTCGGCTATGCGCCATGACCCCAATGCGGCATGGCTTGTACTGGCTTGCGATCTGCCGTTTCTAGATTCGGATACACTGAAGTATCTTATTGACAATCGGTCACAAAAACACATTGCCACGGCTTATAATAACGAGGAAACAGGATTCGCAGAACCGCTGGTTTCTATTTGGGAGCCAAAGAGCTACTCCAGACTATTGCAGTTTTTGGCAACTGGGTATAGTTGCCCGAGGAAAGTGTTAATTAACTCAGATACCCGATTGATCACACCTGTTGATAGTGACAAACTATCTAATGTAAATACCCCAGAGGAATACGAGCGGGCGATATTAAAAATTAAAGGAAGTTGAACGAACGATTTGCAAGGCATATTCGATTAACGGGCTTTGGCAACGAGGCTCAAAACAAATTATCTAAGGCCTCAGTTTTGATTATTGGCTGTGGTGGATTGGGATGCCCAGCGGCACTATATCTTACCCGGGGAGGTATTGGACGGTTGGGTTTGATGGACGCAGATTTAGTAAGCTTGTCCAATTTACACCGACAAGTACTTTTCAACGAAGAGGATATTGGGAAACCGAAAGTAGACGTGGCAAAAAAGATGCTTGTCAAAGCCAATTCAGCTATTGAGATTGATGTATTTAACAGTCGTTTGAATACGACTAATTGGAAGAAAATTCTTGGTGATTATGATGTCGTCTTAGATTGCTCAGACAACTTTACAACCCGGTACTTAGTCAATGATGGCTGTGTATTGCTGGACAAACCTCTCGTTTATGGTGCGGCAAATCAATTCGAAGGACAGGTGTCTGTGTTTAACCATCAATCGAGTGCCAATTTACGTGATCTATTTCCTCAAATACCGAATGAAGGCGTTATTCAAAACTGTGAAGAGGCTGGTGTTCTAGGTGTCGTGACCGGAATTATTGGCGAGTTTATGGCGTTAGAGACGATAAAAATTATTACAGGAGTTGGAAAGCCGTTAACGAACCAAATGCTGATTTTTGATGGTTTAAATTCCGAAACTCATCGGATTCGATTTACGAAGAATCCAAACACGATCATTCCAGAAACCCAAAACGTAGAATCGGAATTCAACCGTACTTCCTGGAAGGACTTCGCCACAAGTTTCTCGGATTTTGAGTTGGTTGATGTTCGGACTGTGGAAGAGCGAAGCGAATCTCATCAGGGCGGTGTACACATCCCACTTGATCAACTTGAAGCCAGGAAAGGTGAGCTTAAATCGTTCGATAAACTGTGTTTCTACTGCAAAAGTGGGAAAAGAGCATTATTGGCAGCCGAACTAATAGCCAAAGGTGAAGTGGTGGATGAGTTGATGTTTATCGACGACGTCCTGAATTAACTATTTCTTCTTCTTCTTCTTCTTCCGTTTTTTACCCTGATCTTCTTTAGCTAACAACGTCTTCCAATCATCAACGGCATTTTTCGAAAAATCAATGGTTTCCGAATACGTTTTGAGATCGATAACCTGAACGACAAGTTCTGAACCTAGAAAAGATTCAATATCTTCTTTGAGCGTTTCTTCTTCAGGGCTACAAAACGAAATGGCCGATCCTTTTTCATTTCCACGACCTGTTCGGCCCACTCGGTGAACATAGTTCTCAGATAATTCTGGAAGGTCATAGTTTACCACAATTTCGACACCCGGTATGTCAATGCCACGAGCACTAATGTCTGTTGCAATGAGCAATTTGATGTCACCAGACTTAAACCGAATCATGGTCGATTTTCGTTCTTCGTCGGTTTTGTCGCTGTGAATGGTGGAAGAATCAATTTCAACCCGCTCCATGGCCTTTTTTACGCGTTCTGCGCGCACTTTAGTACGTACGAAGCACAATATCTTACTCGTCGGATAATCGTTGATGATTCGTTCTAGAAAAAAGCGCTTATCATCCATAGGCACATGGATAATAGAGTGGGTTACATTTTTGGCAACTGGATTCTTGGGAGAAATTTGAATTCGAATCGGATTCTGGACAATGGAGTAAGCCAATTTCTTAATCCTCGGGTTAATCGTCGCCGAAAAGAATAACGTCTGTCTTTTTTTAGGAATGAAACGCAGTAAATCCTTAATGTCATGGATAAATCCCATATCCAACATATGGTCAGCTTCGTCCAAAACGAGTATCTTAAGTTCATCTAATTTTAGGTATCCCTGGCTTCGGAGATCAAATAATCGACCTGGGGTGGCTACAACAATGTCCACACCTTTTTTCAGTGCCTCAATTTGGTCATCCTGTCCAACGCCACCATGAATGCAAAGTGTTTTTATTCGTAACCCTTTTGAGAAACTGAGAAAGACCAAGCTGATCTGTTCCGCCAACTCATGTGTGGGTGCCATAACAACGCATTGAACATGATCCGAATTCTTCTTGGAATTCTTAAGGATATTTTGAAGCACCGGAATAACGAAGGCAGCTGTTTTTCCTGTTCCAGTTTGAGCAATCGCAAGTACATCCTCCCGGTTTAAAATAGGAGGTATGGACTTATATTGGATATCCGTCGGCCGTTTAAAATCCATCGCCGAGATATTGGCTTTTAGAATGTCAGATATCCTATAGTCGTCAAACTTCATGACTGCAAAGCAACGGCTTTTTTGACCATTTATTTATCTCAATTTGGAAAAATGGAAGGTGGCCATGGTTGGGGTACAAATATTTACGCTGGAACCTGCTGTTAGGGGTGCGCAGATACCCAAACCTCACCGTTTTGAAGATATTCTTTCTTCCATATCGGTACCGTTTCCTTCAGTGTATCTATGGCAAATCGACACGCTTCGAAAGCCGCATCTCGATGGGCAGAACCCACAGCGATAATAACAGGTATTTCACCAATAGAAAGCATACCTGTACAATGGTGAATTGCAATACGGCTGATTTTGAATGAATCCAGTGCGCGTTGAGCAATTTTGTCCATTTCTTTTAAGGCCATCGGTTCATAAGCCTCAAAATATAGCTTGGTTACTTTCTGACCCTTGGTTTGGTCGCGTACGGTGCCAATAAAAATAGATTCACCTCCATTTTCGGGAGAAGACACAAAGTTTCTACATTCCTCAATTGACAGAGGATTGGCCGATATTTTGATATTTTTTGTCAATTATTTGAATTATGGTACAACATATGGGCAATAACTGCGTTAACACAGTTGAAATTGAAAGTTTTAAAGTGATAACATTATTTATAATTTACTTGGTTCGCCAAGCAATTACACGATAGTTTAACCTCCGCTTACGGGTGGAATTAATGCTACTACATCATCATCGTTGAGTTCGACATTGCCTTCCGCATATTCCTCGTTCACAGCTATTGCCAGAGAATTTAATGCAGAAAATTGAGGATATGTTCGGTCTAAATACGACCTGAGATCCACAACTGTTTTTAAGTCGCTCGAAGAAACGGTGATTTGGGAATCTCCCAGTATGTCTCGAGCAATGCCAAACGCCAATACTTTCATATTTAAATCATTACGTTATAAATCATTCTTAGCGATGCAAAGATAACGAGCACAGCCGTAAGTGCCTTAATACGTCTTTGACTTAGCCAGGTAACATTTAACCGAGAACCAATTTGTCCTCCAATAAATACGGCGAGTACAAGTGGGATCAATAGTTTCCAGTTTACGTCAATAGAGTTGAAGGCAACCTGTCCAGTCAGCCCAGATATGGAATTAACAAGAATGAAAAAACTCGCTGTAGCAGAGATCACTTTAGGCTTGTCCCATTTCATTAAGTGTAACACCGGAGATAAAAATATACCACCACCGATACCAACCAGGCCGGAAACCAGGCCAATTACACCTCCCAAAAGAAGGTTTAAACCCACATTTGAAATTACTTTTCTATCGGATGTTAGTTTGTTTAACTGGAGTAGCATCAAGACACCTGCAAACAAGAGTGTACATGCCAACAAAACAAAAAAGTTGTGGGATTCCAGTTGATACGAACCTCCTAAGAGGGCAGCTGGAACACTCGTTGCAATAAACGGGAGAATCTTTTTGACATTAAAGATTTTGTTCTTAATGAATAACCAGGTTCCGCCCGAAACAACCACAATGTTGCAGCACAATGCAATGAAACGAAGTTGGGAAGGTTCTAAATCGGTAAAAGAAAGAAGAGCGATGTAACCCGAACCACCACCAAATCCAACACTTGCGTAAAGAACTGCGATGCCAAAAAAGAAAAGGATTTGCGCCATGTGCTAGTTGTCTCGTTTTTCGAAGGTTTCTTCTTTTTTCAAACGATTTCTTCGAATAATAAGCCAGATAAGAAAGACAATTGAGGCAAGAATTAGAATTACTTCCAATCCGATAGCGATATAGGAATTTTGATCCATTAAATAAGCTTTACGGCTGTTCCATACGCAAGGATTTCCGCTGTGCCCTGCATAATCATGGCCGTTGTGAGCCGCATGTTAACAATGGCGTCTGCTCCAAGCCTATTTGCATCTTCCACCATTCTCTCCATAGCTTGTTCTCGACTCTCAGCTTGCAGCTTGGTGTATTCTTCAATTTCTCCTCCGACGATGTTCTTAAAACCTGCGAATATGTCTCGGCCAATGTTTCTTGACCGTACGGTACTGCCTCTGCAGACACCTAGAATTTCAGAAATTTCTTTATTGGGTATGTGCTCCGTTGTAGTGATTATCATCGTTGATGAATTTTGACAATCAAAGTTAGTAAAAGAAACGTATTTGAGAGAAACGATTACTTTTTCCGACTAATCACATAGTCCAGCAGTCCTATTAAGGATTCCTTACTATTCGTTGTGGGGAGATCGTCGAGTATATCCAACGCTTTTTGGTGGTATTCTTTTAGATGAACTTGGGCGTATTCTAGACCACCATGGTCAATGACAAAGTCGATTACCTTGGCAACACTTTTCTTGTCTTTTTTGTCCGACTTAATAATACGAATAATCGAGTTTTTGGTGGCTCGATCTGTTTGTTGGAGGGCATGAATTAACGGAAGAGTCATCTTTTTCTCTTTGATGTCGATTCCTGTAGGTTTTCCTATATCACTATCTCCATAGTCAAATAAGTCGTCTTTAATTTGGAAAGCTATGCCGGTGTACAAGCCAAATTCCGTCATTTTTTTAAGGACGTTTTCATCCGTTTGAGTTGATGTTGCTCCGATAGCGCAGCAGCTCGCAATTAGAGAGGCTGTTTTTTTCGAAATAATGCTGAAGTATACGTCTTCAGTAATATCCAGCTTGCGCGCCTTTTCCATTTGAAGCAATTCGCCTTCACTCATTTCTTCTACGGCAGTCGACACGATTTCTAACATGTCAAAATCTTTATTTCGGAGCGACAGTAACAGACCTTTTGAAAGAAGGTAGTCACCTACCAAAACAGCTACTTTGTTCTTCCACAGGGCATTGATTGAGAAAAAACCACGTCGCTTATCAGAGTCGTCAACCACATCGTCGTGTACTAATGTAGCTGTGTGTAAAAGTTCGACAAGAGAGGCGCCACGATGGGTACGTTCGTTGATTTCTCCAAACAATTTGGCGCACAAAAGAACGAACATGGGCCGCATTTGTTTCCCTTTTCGTTTGACGATATACGTCATAATGGTGTCGAGTAACGCTACACGACTTTTCATGCTTTTTCTAAAGCGTTTCTCAAACTCAACGAGTTCGATAGAAATTGGTTTTTGAATTTCCTTTAGACTTAATGCCATCTGCCAGATCTTGGACGTTTAAGAGGCTGCAATATAGCAGATAAACTTTTCTATGATCGAAAAAAAAGCCAATAAAAAAAG
>CAYZWM010000115.1:0-298 GCA_964482155.1 uncultured Chitinophagaceae bacterium
GTTTCGAGATTGTGATGATCTCTTTATTTATGAATACTGGAAACTGTTTAAAAAGAATTTTGAGTTTCAGGTGTTGGGATTTTCTTTTTATACCCGATCTAAAGACGATAAAAAAGTAAACTTTGGTTATGTCGATGCGTCTACGGTCAAATTGCTTCTAAGCCAAACGGTTATTGCAACCAATATAAATGGATCAACCCAACTTACCTATTGGGCAGCCGTAATGAGCAAGACCTATAATTTCAATTTGGTAAAATTTGGGAACTTTCTAAATAAACAAGATCAATCCAAGCTGATA
>CAYZWM010000115.1:308-12901 GCA_964482155.1 uncultured Chitinophagaceae bacterium
CGTCCGCCGCCTTCGATATTAAAAATCAGGTTTTTGGCGCCCGAAAAATTAGAACGAACCAACACGTAATCGTTCCTGCCAAGGAGATTGAGTATTACGTTCTTCCTGGGAGAGACAGTTCGTCTGGCAACCATTGGTTGTGTCAGGCTGTTGAAATGTACTACCGTGAAAATAGAAACGAATATTTTAACCATACAACAACGCCTTCCATTTCTCATCTGGACATTTATTCGCCGCTTATAATAACCCGCATTGAGGTGACGGAGATTTGGCAAAAAACGAACAAAACCCAAATTGACTATACCCCCCAATCCATTCGATTTTTTATCAACGATAAACCGATGCCCGAACTTTCAGTTGAGGACATTAACCATCTGAAATTACTGGTTCAGTTCAGACCATTTACCGAATTTTTGAAGGACAAGGAATTTAAATACAACATAAAAAGAGTCAATTACGAACCGATATATGGTTATCAGGCCGACGAAATCAAACAGGCACTTTACACCAAAGATTGGAACAAGATTCAATACATTGCACCCAATACACTTAAAGATAGAAACAGACATTAAATGACGTATAAAATCAAGTTTGGCACCGATGGATGGAGAGAGATCATCGCCAAAGATTACACAGTTGAAAACGTAAAACGAGTTGCCCTTGCTACCAGCAAGTGGCTTATAGAAAATGACCTCAGCAAAACCGCCGTTATTGGTTTTGACTGTCGTTTTGGTGGACAGATGTTTATGCAAGCCACTGCTGAAGTATTTGCTTCTCAGGGCATTAAATGTCTCGTTGCAGAACAATTTGTCTCTACACCCATGGTATCAATGATTACCAGTCAAAGGAAGGCTGGAGTTGGCATTGTAATCACAGCGAGCCATAACCCACCAAGTTATAACGGATATAAGATTAAAGCTACGTATGGCGGTCCGGCAACCCCAGACGAAGTCCAGAGCATAGAAGACCATATATTAGATCAATCTGTTGAAGGAGGTCTATCGTATGCCGAATACAAAGAACAGGGACTGGTAGAGCTTGTTGACATGGAAGGCACGTACTTCAATGAGGTTGAGAGCAACTTCGACATGGATACATTGCGCAACGGCAAACTGGAATTTGCATACGATGCCATGTACGGTGCTGGTCAGGACATTGTTCGACGACTGTTACCAGACGCAACCTTCTTACATTGTGAAAACAACCCAGGTTTTGACGGACAGGCACCTGAGCCCATTCATAAAAACCTGATTGAGTTCAGCCAAATGATTGAAATGGCGGGTAACATCGACAGTGGTTTAGCCACAGATGGCGATGCCGATCGGGTTGGTTTATACAACTCTACTGGAAAATTCATCGACTCGCATCACATCATCTTGTTGTTGATTCACTACTTAAACAAGCATAAGGGATTAACCGGCAAAGTGGTGACCAGCTTTAGTTGTACAGGAAAAATTAAAAAACTGTGCGATTTATATGGTTTGGAACAGCAAACCACTAAAATTGGATTCAAATACATCTGCGACATCATGGTTAATGAAGACGTGCTGATTGGCGGTGAAGAATCGGGAGGCATTGCCATTAAAGGACATATTCCAGAAAGAGATGGCGTATGGATTGGCCTGGTGATATGGGAATTTATGGCTAAATCCGGAAAATCGTTAGACGAACTTATTGAAGAGGTATACGATCTTGTGGGTTCATTTGCTGTGGAGCGTTACGATTTACACATCAACGAAGAGCTAAAACAACGCATCGTTCAAAACTGTAAAGACAATGCCTATTCTTCGTTTGGAGGTTATCAGGTTGAATCTATTGAAGACACAGATGGTTTTAAGTTCCATTTGGGGAACGATCAATGGGTAATGATTCGTCCATCCGGCACAGAGCCCGTTTTACGAGTTTATGCCGAAGCCGATACGTCGGATAATGCTTTTGCAATATTAGATGCTACTAAAGCGACCATACTGGACTAAGGCAATTAGCCTAATCGTTATTTTCTCACTGGGCACGGTGCGCAATTGCTATGCCCAACATCTTGATTCCGCTGCAACTGAACAGGACAAGATGAGCTTTCCAAAAAACCGAAAAACCTTCGTTGTAATCGGTAATTCTGTGGCATACGCTGGTTCTATGTATGGTTTATACAACCTGTGGTATAAGGACTACCCGCTCACTAAGTTTCACTTTCACAACGACAACCGCGACTGGTTTCAAATGGATAAAGTTGGACATATGTACAGCTGTTATTATGAAGGAGTGGTTGGTATTGACATGCTTAAATGGGCAGGTTTCTCGCACCGCACATCGTCTATTGTTGGAGGGGCTTACGGCTTCTTTATTCAAAGCGGTGTCGAAATATTTGATGGCTTCTCAGAAGCCTGGGGTGCTTCAACAGGCGATATGATAGCAAATGCCCTTGGGGCGTCTTTAGTCATTGGACAAAGTCTGGCCTGGGACGAACAACGCATTTGGATGAAGCTTTCGTTTCAACCCACTGAATATGCATCTATCCGACCTGATCTTTTGGGCGGTAACTATGTCGAAAGCCTATTTAAGGATTACAACGGACAGACGTTTTGGCTGTCTGGCAACATAAAATCTTTCCTACCCGAAAAAAGCAAATTCCCGGCCTGGCTCAATTTGGCTTTTGGATATGGAATAAATGGTTTTGTAAGTTCGGATGACAATTTGTTTGAACGTGATGGACAGAATTTTGACTACACCCACATCACCCAAAGTCGGCAGTTTTACCTGTCGCCAGACATCGATCTAACCCGTATAAAAACGAACAACAAGGCGTTAAAAATTGGCTTAAGACTTTTCAATTGTCTCAAGTTTCCGTTGCCTGGCCTGGCATACGACAACAAAACGCGAAAGTTCGATTTTAATATCATACAATTCTAGTATCTTCGATTTCAGAACAAGCAAGTCGTCGATAGTGTTATTCAATAAATTCTGTATCCTTAGCCTCCTTTGGGGCCTTACTATACCGTTGGTAAATGCTCAATTTCCAGAGTTAAAAAGCCAGCAGGAAGAGGTTAAAAACGAAATAGCCGAGGTATTAAACCTAACCAATCAAAACCCAGACAATAGTCAAACCGCATTTTTGTTAAGTCTTGCACGTAACTACTATCAACTTGACGACTACCGCAAGGCTGAAAAGTTCTATTTACAAGTCATTGATCAGAACATCTGCAGTCCGTTAGATTATAAGGCATTGGCCTTATGTTTGGCTCAAAATGACAAAAAAAGCCTGGCCGACGAGTTTTACAGAATTTATGCCAAAGAGGGTCAAGCTTCATCCTTTAATCAACTTTGGTTAACGAGCGATAAAGCGGTGTCTAAACATTCCAGAACACGGGAAAAAAAGTTGACCAACTTTGAATTCATCTACGGCAATCTCAACCCAGATGGTTCTACAAGTCTAAACATTGATCATGGTACGGTTACCGCAAACGTTGGCTGTAATTCATTTATCAATATGTCGGCAATTACACTGCCCATTGCAGAATTTACGAGTATGGGCTCCTTTACTAACGGAGCGTCGAACCACTATTTTTACTCCTATAAAAATGCCAATGGCAAATACGGGCTTTACTCCGTATCTGTAAAAAATGGAAATTGGAGTAAGACAAAAAAAATCGTATTTGACCAGGAAGACGCCAACTATGTATATCCTTTTTTCGCCAATGGCACCTTATATTTCTGTAGTGACCGGTCGGGTGGATTCGGGAAATACGATATATATCAAGCCCAATGGAACGGTAAATCCCTCGAAAACGTGACCAACCTTGGCGCATTTATTAATACAGACAAAAATGAGATTTTACCATCTGTAGTGAACGGTCAATTTTCGTTTAGCAGTAATGGATTACCTGGACATGGAGGCTATGATATTTACTATTCCGATTGGTCGTTTCTCCTAATTACATCTGAGAAATACCCCTATAATTCTAAGCAAAATGACTTTTTGATTATTGACAGTCGACAAGAGTCGGCAGCGGTAATCAAGGAGGTTGGCGGGAAGACAAATGTCTATCTAATTGAAAAGTACTACGACTACGATTTGAAGTTAATTGGCACGGTTCGAGATGAAGATGGGAAAGAAGTTGCTGACGCCCGAATTTTGATTGCTAAAGCCAGTGGGGGTAATGGACATTTTACTACAACAAATTTGGATGGAGAATTCAGTATTACTGTTCCAGATACGATAAACGATTGGAGAATTGAGGTTATTAAGTCCCATTTTGTTTCAAAACAATTTCAACTTAGTCTGTCTACCCTTGGGAACAACCCATTGGTCATATCCATTGCTCGGGTCGCTGCGGTTGAACCCGAAACCGTTTTTATAGTAAATTCCCCTTCGAGATACGTCATTCCTTCAGAACCAGAAACCGAGGTTGACTCAACTGATGGGGCTGATAATGACGAGAAAGACGATATCTTTAATGAAGTAAACCACGATGGACAGTATTACATCATTTATGCATCGTCCAGGTCGTACAAAGGCGCATATAAATTTTGGCAGGAATGGGCGGTAAGTTTTCCAGATTCCGAAATACTTAAGAATGAAGAAAAGGGTATTTATCGCGTTGGCACGTATGCAGGTATGACTAAAAAAGAGGCCATGGCCGCCTATCGAAAGGCCAAACATGTTAAATCTGATGCCTGGATTTTAAGACCCGACCAACACTAATCCGACTCGTTCCATTTTTTGGGCAGGTCGAGATACCACACTCCGTTGCCAAAACTTGCTCCAAACAACCTGTTTAAGCTTTCGTCAACCTCCAAATCCATTATGTAACAGTTGGGTAAGCCCTTCGTGAGTTTCGCCCAGGATAATTCATCGTTATTTCTGTAAAAAACGCCTTCATCTGTGGCTAAAAACTGGTGATATCCTTTGTAAAGCAGAAATTTATTTGCGTTCAAATTGGGTAGTCCACTTGAATAATTGATCCAGGTTTCTCCGCCGTCTAAACTCTTATAAACACGATGTCGGTCATTACCATCGTCGAAGCCATATAAACTGACATATACCTCGTCTATGTTGTATGGGTTTGATGCAATTGAGGTTATTTCTCTCCAGGCCAAAATCGGCAAGTTAGAGGTGATGTCCCTCCAATCATAACCCGTTTCCGTCCGGATTCCCTTATAAAACCTATTTATCAAGCCTTCTGGAGACGCGATCCATGTCGGTTGGTCTTTCGCAAAATACACAACCTGCGCCGCTGGATCAGAAACATCAAGGGCAACGATTTTAGTCTCAGCATGGGGCACTTCTTTGGTTAAATTCTCCCATTGCCTGTTTGTTCCCATCTCCCACAAATCGTGGTCTGTACCCCATATTTTGCTGGAATCTCGCGGGCTAATCACAAAGGGATATTTGAATCGGTTGGGTGCAAAAGGGGTATAAAACACGTCCCATTTGTCGTTGGCAAAACTTCCTTTCCGAATCCGCATTCCGTTTTGCATCACATACACTTCATTGCCTTTAATAATATTCATCCCACCATCGCCATAAATATTCGAGGTATGATGCCACTCGCCATCAAAATACATCATAGACGACAAATCTTGGCAACCTCCAACGAGTCGTCCATTGTCAACGGCTATGTCGTAAAACTGAGAGGCCTGCAGACCGTATCCACTCATATCTGACCATGTTTTACAGGTATCTGTACTTCTGGACACTCCGCCATCAGAACCCACCCAAAAATTACCTTTTTTGGAAATGCTCATCGCCCGAATATCGTCGTGCATAAACATGTGACTGCCAAATTTGGGTTCGCTTACCAGATCGAAGGTGTTGCCCCGGTCTGTAGACATATAGAGCCGTACACTGCCTACAACGATAACGTTAGAGTCCGTTGGGTGCCACACAATTTCTGCGTGGTTTAGGTCTACGCGGTCAAATTCGCGGCTACGCAAAACCGTATACCAGGTTTTACCAAAATCGTTTGATCGCTCAAGGTAACTCAGGCGCTTGTAGGTGTAAACCACCATTACCTGGTCGTTGTTTTGGGGGTTTACCGTTATGGCAAATCTGGAAGGTAGAGAATCCCGTTTGTTGCGTTCCTTTTGAAAACTCATTAAATGATCTTTGGCCGTCCAGGTGACACCACCGTCTTCCGAAAACAGGAGCTTGGCTCCAGAGGCAATCATCTTTGCTTTGTTTTGATTGTGTAAAACCAAATGACGAAAAGAAATGCGCGCTTTATCGTCCTGGTCCAACAGTAATGTCCAGGTTTTTGTGGCATCGTCCGATCGATAAATATCCGTTTCGGTACAGGCAACAAAAAGTTCTGGGTCTAGAGAGCTCCGTTCCAGGGCATAGACCATTTTCTTTTGATAGGGCTCAAAACTGAGTCCCGTATTTTGCCAGGTTTTCCCTGCATTCTTAGAATAGAGCACGCCGTGCCCCCAATTATAGTCCCAGGTATTACTGCCAGTAGCCACCCACAAACGTTTTGGTTTCTTTTCGTCAACAACGATGTCCCATACCCCACAAACCCGATCAATATTGAAGCGAAACTTCCAGGTCATACCACGATTCCTGGAAACAAATAGTCCACCAACATTGCTACCTGCGTATAACCGCTTTTCTTTCTTTCCTGCAATTTCCAGGCTTTCGATCCAGCCAATTCCATTGGCGGTATACTGTCCAGTGTCGGCAACTCCAGGAGGTACTTCCATTGGGCCTAAGGCCTTCCACTTAAGTTTCGAAATGTCCTGGGCATGGATACTGCCAGATGCAATTAATAGGCTGACGAATAGAATGATCTGTTTCACACTCAAAAGTATGAAATATTGGTAGTTTTGAGTTAATGGAAGACGAAATACTACGTGGTATTAGACTCCATATATGACAGAACTTTCTTAAACACATCATCGTTCCAAAACTTACCCCCATATTGATACATGTTAGGCAGGTCGGATGTTTTCCAAAATATCTTCAAACGGTATATTACGCCACTTACGGATGCAACCTTTGACACGTGTAACCTGACATCCTCTTTTTTAACAAAACCACTAAAAATAGTCTTATTAAAAAAGATGACTGTCAAAAAGAAACCCTCATCTGTGAACTCCAATTTTTCGATAAACCATCGACAATCAAAAACTGCTCTAACAATTGTGTATAGAAACAATGCAATCAGCACCCCAATTATGACAACATTTAATTTGTGAAATAAAAACAGTATTGTAAAAATTAAGCCAAAAACAACACACTTTTGTGCGATACTGGCAACCAATCTGTTACCATATGACGACTTGATCTCAATAATTTTGCAATTCATTATTTGCTTCCAAATAAACTTTGTAAACAGCTATTTATTGCATTCGTCTCTTCGGGTTTAGGTTGGTGGGTTCTAGTCGTTGTCTTGTCTTATCTTGTCTTGTGTTGCTGTTGTAGTGCTTAAGGCATCATTTTGACCATCAGAAGCCCCCCTCGAAGATTGAGCAAAACTTGTGCTTAGATATCTTCGTCCTCAAAACATCAACCCCATTCTTCTTAGTTGGATTATCGCAGGCAAGGTAAAACCTTGCTTTTATTTCAACGACAAAGTTGTCTGGACGATGTACGTTCCTCTCATCTCTGGACAAGCCCCATGCTCAAAGCTCGACAAATCTCGAACAGTGGGGGTATTAAAAGAGGCTTGAATGGATTCAAGCCTCTTGATCTAAATGTTATTTTGTATCAGATACGATTCACACGAATCACCTTTTTATAATCATTTACTTCACCGTAAAGAAAATAAATACCTGTTGCCAGATCTCCGACTAATATGGTTAGACGATTTCCTTTCCGATGCACACGCCCATCTAGGTTCACGACTTGTCCAGAGGCACTAATTAAAGTAACATTTGTCGCCTCGACATCACTCGATTGAAGAATTATGGTCTTATTGATTGGATTCCCAATAAGCCGAAGTTGGCCATACGTATTAAGTGAAGAAGTCATCGTTGGTGCTTCAACCGTTTGGTCAAATGACACTCGCCCTTGACCATACAACGCAGACTCAACGTCATTATTTTCTTCTTTAGCCGGTTCATAAAAACCAGTAGAGGTTCGATTCTTCCGAAAGATATCGGAGTTGTTAGAATATACCATAGCCTCAAGACCGAAGGAGATGTAATTACCATCTTTCTGGGTTCCTATAGCTACGTTGGATTGGTAAAACGACCCCTGGCTTTGGTTCACTTCAAAATGATCCCCACCGTTTAGCGGCGAAAATGACATACCATCGTATTCGCGGAGTAGTACATCGGTATGAGTCGAATTTGGGGGTGCTACCGTAAATGTACAAGCTGAATAATCTGCGGACCAGGAAAAGACAATTTTGTCAAATGTATACGTTACCACGGGTTTGCTATTTGTGCAACTGGTAAGTCCTGAATTAACAACGTATTGGGTTGTTGGACTTGCTCCCATGAATGAGTAGGCACGAATAAGTGTACCAGACGAGGTTTGGTCTTCAGCAACGACCGTAAAGTCCTGGGGCGATAAAAGGCCAGCATTCTTGGCTGAAGCAATACGAGGAAACGCATGTCCACTACCACTTGATGTATAATTGAACGTTCCTAATACAGTAAGGGTTCCACTTTGAAGGTCTGTGTGATCAAGCACAACCACATTTAGGTCTGCTCCATTGACGAAGGTGACGACCACAAGATCGTTGTCATCAGTTACAATGACATCGGGTTGCACACCTGTTCCTGCAGATACAGTGGGTCCAAAAACGGTGTTTACACTTCCAGGAGTAAACGTACAAAGCATAATCTGACCTCCATCTTCGTAGCAAAAGACTCCATCGCCTAAGCTATTGATGTCAATGTTTGGATAAACTCCATCACCAACATAAGTAATATTACCAATGCTATAACCCATTGTTGGTGGAGGTCCAGGATAAGACATTAGCTTGTAAACATCCAACCAGACAGATGCTGGTGAGGACCAATCACAATAGGCTACCGCTGTGAGATCTGGGTTCGAATAATAAGAAACATCAGGATCTCCACCATTGCCACCGAGGGTTGATATAAGGCTACCGGAGGGATCAAACCATTTTATTTCATAGAAACTGGCAGTCGGATCGTCATAAGCTACAGCCGTATAGGTCAATGCCCCTCCATTCTTATTGTGCGGAGCAATGTCAATACCTGTGTTCCTAGGTGGCGAAGTAACTGTTGTTGAAATTCCCACATCAACTTGAAAGGCTGGTTGGATAGCTTGTGCGTTTGTTTGAATTGCTGAAAGGACTGAGCCCGCAACAATCAATGAGAAATACATTTTCATATAAATATTTATTATTTACTTAGATACTTATATTAAATATTGCACAGGTAGTAATTGATAAACCGTTTTTCGAATTTCGGTTAAATCTGAAACAAAGATAATTGTAGATAACATGAAATGAATCACCACATTTTGTGGTTTTTGCGACCGTCAGCAAAATGCATGGTTTGTCAAATTCAACCATAATTGGGAGTTTTGAGAGAAAAATAGGTTACCTCAACTCGTAGAAGATGGGCAAAGCCAGTTGCTTGGATATTTTGGTCCTCAAAAAGATAAGCTTGTCCCTTACCAAATAACATCGTAGACTAGGGTCTCGTTAACATCAACGCGTTAAAATGAGGACATGTACGGTCGCTTATTTAGAATTTCAAAACCCATAAAACGTTAGGTGCTTTAATCGATATTAGCGCAAACCAAATTGCCAATATTCTGCAGACTGTTATTGATCCATTTCCAGATTCACCTATCCCTAAAGATAAAGAAAGGAGACGTGAACAAATGTATGACTTACCTGAAACAATCTCTTATATCTAGGACCAACTGGATTACGAATATCCAGATGACTTAACTGCTTTGTCTGTGCAATACATTAAACGAAACAGAAATAAATTCGATTCGTAAGTCAAAACGATATACACGTCGCTTAAGAGATATACTCTCCTATCCCTCTTGTCTAAATTCACTTGGATTTAAACCGTAGGCTTTGAGAAATGATTTTGAAAAGTGAGCTAAATCGTTAAACCCACTGTCATAAGCTACATCAGACACACGTAAATCCGTGTTTATGAGCAATTTAGAAGCCTTTTCAAGCTTCCTCTTTTTGATGTATTTCGCGGGGGAGTCATCATACTGTTTGACAAACTCGCGTTTGAACGAACTCAAACTTAAATTACACAGTTCTGCAAGTTCCTCCACATTTAGATTCGTATAAATGTTGGCTTCGACCACCTCTTTAAATTCAATTTCATGGAGATTAACCATCCCAGAAAGCAAGGTTCTAATAATGGCCACATTATCGGTTTTAGCAAGCAACAACAACAGTTCTTTGATTTTGAGTTTCAACAATTCATCGCTTACCAGAGATGGATTATCAAAGTACAAATCAAGGCCCTGAATGTAGGCGTTGAGTAATTCGGAAGACTCCACGCGCTCATAGGTAGCCGGTTTGATCTCCTGCATCTGGACGAGGAAGTCTGGAAATTCATTATCGTATATCAACTTCAAAACATCTGGATAAAAATGAACTGCAATTGCTTCGCAATATTCATCCTCGTGGCTTGCCAGAAATTCATGGATATATTTACCACACTGCAGAACAACACCCTCATTCGACTTGAACTCATCATGCTCCGTTGCCGAATAAATGTTCGCCTTACCCGCCTTTACAAAGTAAAAACACGCATCGTCCGACATGTCGAAGGTGGAACGAAAAGGCGGCTCCAGAACAGCTTTAACAAAAGTAGTTCTCCCGTGAAATTCAAACGTTTTATAGTCCTTAATCATGTTGTTTACTTACTGGAATGTTTACGCTACGGTAAGCATTTGTTCTTTATGATATAGTTTATCAAGGCCTCGCAAGATCCCAGGTGCGGCTATATACTTAAACATAACGTACATCATCGGTGCCAAAATACGGTATTTAGCCTCCATTTCAATGTTCATATAAACCTCGCTTTGATTTTCACCCAAAGACCGAACTCCTAAGGTTGCCTTTGAATTTTTGACAGGCATGGAGGTTTCATAAATTTCGATTGAATAATGCGATCCTTCTTTCCAATCAATCACTCGTTCTTTAATGTAATCACCACCTTTCAAGTCACAATGTCGCGTACTTCCCATTTCGGAGGTTTCACTTCCTTCGCTAAAGTATGATCCTTTTAGCAATGGATTGAATCGGTGGATGTTTGAATAGTCTCCAAGATATTTCCACAGCCCTTCGGACGGTGCATTTATTTTTCGTTGTACCTTGATTTTCATTTCGTTATTCTTTTTATACAACAAAGGTGGATGCTGTCCGGTTCACCCTTTTTGCCTAAAGGTTCAAAGATTTGTCTTTTTGGTCCAAAAACAACGTCGTGATCCAAAGCCCCGTCAAGAGGTTTTTCAACATCCATGGTGCAAAACGCGTTAAGAACTTGGGCTAAATTCTTAAACAATAGTTTGGCATTGTGATTACTTTCGAATAAAATTACAAAATGAGTTTAGAAGTAACTGGAAAGGTCATAAAATTATTGGCAGAACAATCAGGTCAAAGCCAACGAGGTGCTTGGAAAAAACAAGATTTGGTTATTGAAACCAATGAACAATATCCAAAGAAGATTGCCATTACTTGCTGGGGAGATAAAGTGGATGAAATCCAACATCTTACTCCTGGAACTCAGGTAACGGTTTCGATTAATATCGAATCAAGAGAATATAACGAGAAATGGTATACGGACGTGAAAGCCTGGAAAATTGAAACAGGAACTCCAGAACCGGTTGATAATACCAATACAGGATCGTTTAACAGCATTAATGAAAATGAGGCACCAGCAACCAACGCTGCACCAGCAACCAATGCTGCGCCAACAAACGATGCGGTTTTTACATCTGACGAGACTGAAGGCGATTTACCCTTTTAATCACCTGGTTTGTAGAGAATGAAAAAGATTCTCATTCTTTCAGACACCCACTCATACATTGACGATTCCATTCGCAAGTATGCGAAGCTGCATGACGAAGTGTGGCACGCAGGCGACTGGGGTGACATAAAGGTTTATGACGAACTGGTTTCCATATCGACTGTTCGCGGTGTATATGGAAATATAGACGGACAGGACGTTCGTATGGACAATCCCAATGGACGATGTTTTACCATTGAGCAGTGTCGGGTATTAATGACGCACATAGGCGGGTACCCGAAACGTTATAAGCCTGGTTTCAAAGCTCGAATCGTCAGGGAAAAGCCTCAATTAGTTATTACAGGACATTCGCATATCCTAAAAGTGATATACGACAAACGTCTTGACCACCTACATATTAATCCGGGAGCAGCCGGAATTTATGGTGCGCATCAGGTAAGAACCATGGTATCGATCGAAATAAATGGCTCGAAAATTGAGAATGCTAAAATAATTGAACTCAAAAAATAGTTTAATTAGCAAACAAGGTTCATCTTCCCAAAGTCGAACCTCCAAAACATAATCAGAAACAGATGAAAAACATCCTATTGGTAATCGGTGCGTTTCTTATCGCAAGCTGTGCAGTTGCCCAAAAGGGAACGGGCAGCAAAAAAGCCTATGCCCTGTTTGGC
>CAYZWM010000116.1:0-12876 GCA_964482155.1 uncultured Chitinophagaceae bacterium
TTTATCCATCTGAGGAATGGTTTAGCGTGTTTACCGGTTTCGTTTTTCTGGCTCTCTTTTTGGTCCTCGTTCGATATCGGGTTTCGACAAGGTTCTCAAAAGGACTTCGAAGAGTTCTGATGATCGTTTACGACTATTTCTTAGTTTTTCTGATTTTGTTCTGCCTGTTTTTTGTGATGCATTTTGTGCGATTCGGTATTCGGCTGGATTTTGATTCTATCGTTGCAATTTTACAGTCCAACTGGACAGAAATGGCCGAGTTTGCCGGTAATGAAATGTCTTTCCTGGCGTGGGTGGCTTTTGTAATCCTCCTATTCCTACCCATAATTAATAGGTTCTTTTCGAAGAAAGACGAAGCCAAACTATCATCTTTTACGTTGGTGTTAGTTCTCTTTGTCACTGGATTTGTGGGGTTAGGACTTTCCTCTAAAAGTGCATTTTACAATGAATTCAACACTGCCTACTCCCGGTACTACGAGGAAATTGCCAAGTTTAATGAAGTTCAAAAACGGTTTAATCAACCGGATAATATAGAAGCGTCTAAAGACCAATTGGGTGAAACCTACGTCATAGTGATAGGCGAATCGCAAAGCAAGGAGCATATGTCTTTGTATGGCTACCACAAAAAAACCACCCCATTTTTGGACTCCATGCAGGCCATAAATGAATTAACCGTTCTTAACAAGGCATACTCGTGTCATACCCATACGATACTTGTGCTTCAGCAAGCACTGACTCAAGCCAATCAATACAACGGCCTCAATTTTACCAATGTGCCTACGTTGATGAACGTCTTGAATGCGGCTGATTTTGAAACCACCTGGTTGAGTAACCAGGTAAAACTAAGCAACTGGGATAATGTTGTTTCGGCTATTGCCGCAGGCTGCGACCAGCAAATATTTGTGAACAAGAATATTGGTGAGACCATTGACAACAGCCCATACGACGAGCGGATTTTACCACAATTGAAAAAAATATTAAGCTCGGATTCTAAAAAGAACCGGGTGGTGTTCGTACATCTTATGGGAAACCACGGCAAATACGATCAGCGTTATCCGGAAGACTTTAAAACATTACCGTCAAACGGAGTTGCAGTTTATGGAGCTGGAAAACATCTTCCTACCTGGGAGAGCTACGATAATTCCATATTGTATAATGATTGGATGGTAAGCGAGATTCATCGGTTGATGAATAAAGACAAATCCAGGACTCAAGCCCTGTGTTATTTTGCTGACCATGGAGAAGATTTAGAAGACGGGAGAGGGCACAACTCAGGTCAGTTTACCTATCGGATGACACAGATTCCAATGTTCTTTTGGTTTTCTGACACCTATAAAACGGCCTACTCTGGGCAGGTAGCTGGATTGAATTGGTTTTCGAACGACATGATTTTTCAAAGTATTCTCGGCATGACAGGAATTCAAACGCCTTATTATACAGGTAAATATGATGTGTTAAGCCCAGAATATTCCGTAGAGGATTTTAAAGTTAAAAACGGGAAACTGGACTACTTTTCGGCTGATAATATGTATGTTCATACCGAAGCGAATGTAGACAGCATAAGAGCCTGGGATGAAGAAAGGCGCATTGGCATACACAAAACCAATTCTTTTGGGAAAGCGAATGAAGTCCTTGATGAACACTTTGGCCTTGTAGAGATTGACGTTAAAATCGACATGGCGCAACATTATCCCAAGGTCATGGTTGGGCACGGCGAAGACAACGCAATGTCTGGTGCTTCGTTAGAATATTATCTCGAATACAACCACTTTCCTACAAACACAAGGCTGTGGTTGGACGTTAAAAACCTAAAGGCAACGAACCAATTTATTTTGCTCCAGACCCTAAATAGGCTTAATGAGAAATACGATGTAAAAAATCGATTGATTGTTGAAACGAGCGCTACGGGTGACTTTGTGTCCAAACTTTCGCAAGCAGGTTATCACGTCAGTTATTACCTTCCTACAGACCTGCTTAATATGTCATCGGTTGAAAAAACGAAGATTCTTAATAGCGTGGTGAAGCAGGTGAAGAGCCAGGGGCTTGCCGCCGTTTCTTTCGATTCTCGTTTATATGAATGGGTGAAGAATAGTTTGGAGTCCCGTTTACCCAATCGAATCGTTTACCATACCTGGGATCTTGATCTAAACAGTCGTCATGGTGAATTTATTGACCACCTCAAAGGCAAGGCCTATTTCCACGATGCGCGGGTTAATTCCATTCTAGTCAGATTCCAATCCGTTTACGATTTGTAAATCGTTAGTGAACCTTAATCACTTTGCCATAACTCCCTGAGTTGGTCTTTATAAAATACAGGCCAATGGAAAAGGCGTTAGTCGAAATTTCTTTGGATTGGTATGCACTCAGTTTAACGTGGGTTATTTCTCTTCCCAAACCGTCAAAGACGTAGACCACATCGTCTATGGGCTGATCGTTTTTAAAAGTCAACGATGAATTAAATGGATTTGGGTAGATCAGTAAATGGTTGATGGTGGCTGGGATTCGGATCGAAGTCAGCGTGTCTTCTAGCTGAACACTGGCGATATTGGTTTCAATAGGGTCTTCATAATCGAAGTAGATGTAGGCTTTATTGTCAATTTGGTCGCCTACCGTCGAAAATCCATCTTTGATGCGAGCTTCATAGGTCACAAAACCTTTAGAACCAATGGCGTTTGTATTGCTATCCGGTAGGTTGATTCCCTTAAATGTCCAGGTCAATACATTATTTCGAACGCGTAAGTCGTATGTATTTGGATGGCTGGTGCCAGTAATCTTAAGATATCGAAGGGGGAGTCGTGTGTCTACTGTGTCAACGATAATAACGTTAATCGCCTTCGAAGTGCCCACGTTTTGAAATTGGATGGTGTATTCTATCTTGTCTATGGGTTTAGTGATCACACCATGAGGATACGATTCTTTAGTGTTCGGATCGTGCGGTGCTCGGACAATCTTTGTTAAGGTGTCTAAATTATTGCCCCGAGTAGAATCTACGGTTAACACATCCAGTAGAAAAACGATTTCATCATCAATATTAAGTCGGTTTTTGTCAACCAGAAAAGGAATTGTCAGGTTCGAACTCTGAAAGAAACCTCTAGGTGAAGGAATCTTAAACCGGTATGAATTCCCATTTTGAGTATGTGCCACAGGGAATTTGAAATTTGAAATTCTGGGGTCAGCAGTAATAGCCACGTCAATACTGTCACGGTGAATCCAAAAATGGTTGGTTAGGCGAATATTTAATAAGGACCATCTTCCTCTTTGTGTGATGCTGCTGGTAAGATCTCCTCCAATATCTTGGTCTGCATCTGGGTCAAATTCATAAGCAAAATCAGCAAATGATGTGCTATCCTCAGCGTTGGCGTTGAATATTTTTGATGTAGTGCACGTAAACTGAGTGTTTTCTACAGTTGGTGGTTGAATGGTAAACTCTCCTTCAGTATCAAATATGATTTTAAACCGTCCATCTTTATCCGTTATGCCAGTATGATAACCGGTGGAATCGGAAACAATTTTGGAGGTAATGGGGATGTCTTTAGCAGTATACCTACAATTGCTGTCAAGGTCTAGAAAACAGCGGCCTTCCAGTGTACCATAGTTGTAAAGACCAATTTTGTATAACTTTAAATTTTCGGTACAGACATAAATAAATCGGTCGATGGCCTTGATTAATGTAAATCGCGACAACCCTGCGGAATTGTTTAAGCCGGGGCCAGTAAAATTATCCTTAAACACGGTGCTTGGGCCAGCTGGGTGATAGCACCAGAAAACGCCATTGTCATAGGTCCAATATTCTTGGTCAATATTGCCAATATCAGATACTTGCGTTAGCGTAGTATCTTTTACGGAATAATTGAAGGTACTGGTAAAAAAGATATGCTCGTCATCATCGGATAAAAATTGTCCGAACAATGTGTCAACGAATATTTGATTCTTATAAACAGAAACGATACCTCCATCTGAACCGAAATAGATGTATTCGTTTTGTGAAGTTCTGAAAATGGAATTGGCTTTGGGTAAGACGTTAAGGGTTAACGGTCCGAGAGACTGTCCGTCCCATGTAATCAGATCGCTAATCAATTCGTCATCGTTTAATGAGTCAAAGCTTCCAGATAGTAGGAGCTTATCTTTATAGATGGAGATATTTAGCCCATTTTCCCAGTCCACTGAACTGAAGGTCAAGTTTTCCGTACCTATACTTTCCCAGGCCCCGTTATGCAAACGTGCAAAACCATTAAAATTAACTTTTTTAGAAGAGTCCCATTCCATTCCATAACATACATATAACTCATTTTGATAAAAGACGCCTTTGACCTTACCGCTTAAGTCTTTGGAGCCGTCGAGATGGATGGATGGGTGATCAATCCATTGATTATCCGAATATGTTCTAATTTCAATCCGATACGCAGGTTTATTTACTCTAATAACAACCAAATTCTGATCAAAATCCCGTAACATGTAATCGGCCGTGTTGTAACCACTGGTGGAGTCTATGACTCTTAATACCTGTGACGATCCATGAAGAGAGGTCAGTAGAAAGATCAATAAAGCGAACAGATGTTGAATTTTTCTTTTCTTCATTTAGCGATAAAATTAAAGGGATATTTAAAATAAAGAGTCACACCAAGACCATGATTCTGGGTTTGATACTGCAATGATTTTTCCAATGGCGTTGTAAAACGGGTATAGGTGGTGGACAAACCCAATGCAGAACCTGATGGACGTTGGTTTTCAATGGTCATGCCAAGAGAATATCCAATATTAAATTTAACGAGATCGTCCTGGTTTATGTTTCGAATCTGGCTCAGGTCATGTTCATCCAAAACGCTTCCCGAGTTTGTGAGGAGTAAACCCAGGTTTAGCCCAGGTTCAAAACCGACACGCCAACGTGGGGTTGAAAAGATCGTTTTTTGCAGGCCAATGGGAATTTGCAAATAGGTATAGCTTTGTTGAGCTTCTCCTGTCACCCGTTCAGGTCCTGAGACACCTGCAGGAAGATAACCTGCAATGGTATTGTCAATGTCGTAAACCGGTACACTGTCCAAAAGAAAATCGTAATTTCCTTGATTTCCATAGCGCTCAATGCCAAAACCGGTCGTCAAATTCATGAGCTTAAATCCGAGATAACTCAGCGATACGTCGAAGCTGTATCCAACGCTTTTATTCTGCCCCTGATTAAGCTGATCAATAAAGTCATAGTGCACGTATTGGGATGATTCTGATTCTGAGCTGGTCGGTTTGGTTATTTGCCCGCTAATCAATGCACCTGCGCTTACTCGTAACGTCCAGTTGGAGGTAGGTGGTATATCTACCTTCAAAGAGATATTCTCCGTTGTGTTGTCTTCGATATTTAACGAATCGGTAGGACTAGGATCAGTGGAGTCAAATAGGTCGTCTAAATAGGATGTATCAGATAAGTCGAGTGGAGGATATAAGTTCGGAAGGATGCTTTGATGTGGCCGGAAGGGTATTGTTTTTTTTGTATGAGCGGGAATTAGATTAAAATTCGAGACCGAATAAGCTGATTCAAACCCTTCATTGTGCTCCACTGAAGGACTAGGCATCCGCGTTTCCAGTCTTCTGTCGATGTTTTGTGAAGGTATCTGTGTTCCTGTCTTATGGATCGTTAAGTCCTCAGCACCTATGGAAACGACTGATGACGTATTATCGTCTTGATTAAATTCAACCGTTAAAATCGTAGAGTCAACAGAAGTAGAGTCAACAGCATCTATTGGTTTAACGTTGGTTAACGGACCAACTCGCTCTACCTGGTTTGCCAGAAGGTAAACCACTGGAACCAACACTAACGCTATAGACAATAATTTGAGTGCGAGCCGTCTCTTCTTTTTCGCCTGTCTTTTCTCAAATTCTTCAAATTTGTTCAGCGACGATGGTACGTTAAAACCATGTAATTTATTAGCCAATGGGCTTTTCTTAGGACTATCGTTCATGAGAACCCTCCTTTCCTTGTATTAGTTTTCGAAGTTGTTTTCGGGCTCTTGTGAGTTGCGATCGTGACCCAATTTCGCTGATATTGAGCAGCTTAGATATCTCCTTATGCGAATACCCGTCAATAGAGTACAGACATAATACCGTCCGAAACCCAGTGGGTAGTTTTTTTATGAGTTGAAACAACGCATTACTTGAAAGCTGTTGGATCTCTTCCTCCTGGATGTCATTTTCAATTTCAATATCCATCTCGTCCAAAAACCGAAGAGGAGATTTTTTCGTTTTCCGTAAGTGTTGTAACGCATTATTAATGACGATACGCGTTACCCAGGTGTTTAATTTGGAGTCTTTTCGAAACGTATGTAGCTTTTTAAAAATGATGATAAAACTATCGTGGAGCACGTCTTCTGCATCGGCTTTGTTGGGTATATATCGAAAACATATTCCAAGAAGTCTGTCGTAGTGTTTTTCGTATAAAACCTTATGCGCCAATCGATTTCCTGCAATGCATTCTTCTACTAATATCGCCTCATCTGAGTTGATGCGATCTGCCGTTAAATTGTATTGGTGCAATTTTTCCAAGGAAATAGAATGATCCAAAATTAGGTGCATTTACTTCTTAGATGCGAAATCATTGAAACGTTGCACAGTTAAATTTATTTTGTTCAATTTACGATTTGTAATTTGATGATTGAAAATTTGAGTCAAACCTTAACTTTGCAAAAAATATAAATAATGGCACTAGATGTATTGGTAATTGGAAGTGGTCCTGGTGGTTACGTAGCCGCTATACGTGGGGCTCAGTTGGGGTTGAAAGTGGGCATCGTTGAGAAAGCCGAGCTTGGTGGAGTTTGCTTAAATTGGGGATGTATTCCAACCAAAGCGCTGTTGAAGTCTGCACAGGTATTTGATTACATTAATCATGCGTCGGACTACGGGATAAACGTTCCTGAAGCATCAGCCGATTTTGAAGCCGTTGTAAAACGAAGTAGAGATGTAGCAAACGGCATGAGCAAAGGAATTCAATTCCTTATGAAAAAGAATAAGATTGAAGTTCATACGGGGTTTGGAAAAATAGTTGGCAAAGGAAAAGTAGAGGTAGACAACAACGGAAAAAAGACGACTGTTGAAGCCAAACACATCATTTTGGCAACTGGAGCTAGAGAGCGTGAGCTTCCTCACCTAAAAATTGATAAAAAGAAAGTAATTGGATATCATGAAGCCCTGGTTCTTCCAAAACTACCGAAGTCTATGGTTATCGTAGGCAGTGGAGCTATAGGCAGTGAGTTTGCTTATTTCTATAAAGCCATGGGTACCGACGTAACGTTGGTAGAATTCTTGCCGAACATTGTTCCAAACGAAGACATCGATGTTTCTAAAGTCGTTGCAAAAGAATTTAAGAAACAAGGCATCAAAGTAATGACTTCTTCTTCTGTAGAGAAAGTAGATACGTCGGGTAAAGAATGTAAGGTGTCTATAAAGACCGCTAAGGGAATGGAAGAAATGAATGCTGAGATCGTACTTTCAGCAGTTGGTGTTCAAACAAACATACAAGGTATTGGTCTTGAGACCATGGGTGTTAAAACAGACAAAGGCCATGTGGTTGTCGATGATTTCTACCAAACCAATGTCCCAGGCGTATATGCTATTGGAGACATCGTTGCAGGACCAGCATTAGCACACGTTGCAAGTGCCGAAGGTATTATCTGTGTAGAGAAAATAGCAGGAGGAAACCCGGAAGCTTTAGACTATGGCAACATTCCTGGCTGTACGTATTGCTCGCCAGAAATAGCATCCGTTGGGTATACAGAAGCCCAGGCAAAAGAAGCCGGATATGAACTTAAAGTAGGTAAATTCCCATTCTCTGCCAGTGGTAAAGCCAGTGCAGCAGGAGCTAAAGAGGGTTTTGTAAAGGTAATATTTGACGCTAAATACGGAGAGTTTTTAGGAGCCCATATGGTGGGAATGAACGTGACTGAAATGATCGCAGAAGTAGTCACAGCAAGAAAACTGGAGACTACCGGACACGAAATCATAAAAACGGTTCACCCACACCCAACCATGAGCGAAGCGATTATGGAAGCAGCTGCAGCTGCTTACGGTGAGGTTATCCATTTGTAGAATTGCGTTTGATTGTTCGGATGTTTTTCCGGCGGTCAAATCAATCATATTAAAAGCCCCGTGTGCCATTGGCGCACGGGGCTTTTTGATTACCACCTTAAGAAATACTTGATAATCGAATCGGTATTGGAATTGACCAATGCCTTTATTGTATAATGATCTTTTTTACGGCTGACCGGTCGTTTGAAATCAGTTGTAAGATATAGGAACCTTGAGCCAAATCTTCAACATTGAGTTGGATCTGATTACTAAATATTTCCTTTTCAACCGTTTTTACCAATTTGCCGGACATGTCCAGGATACTGATTTGTGCATGTGCGTTGTCCTGGCCATCCGCTGGACTAAGAGAAATTGATATCTCATTTTCTGCCGGGTTAGGACTCACTTTCATTTCCAACCGCTCTGAGGCTGCTATTTCAACCAGTTTGGCGCTTTTTTGCTCTTCTGCGGTAATTTCATTGATTTCGATATGATGTTTGATAACAATAATTTGAATGTCAGCGCCTTCTTCGCCAAGCTGAAAGTACTTTCGGATTTCTTCTGGGTTCTCCATGTCAAAATCAGCATCTTCGATATGGAGCATTTTCTCATTGATTACTTTATGCAAAAGCAGTTGGTCTTCATCAGATAAGGCATCGTGATCAAAATCGTGCATGCTGTCTTTAACTGTAATTTCATATCGCATTATTTTCTTAACCATTTTACGGTCACCATTTGATTCACCGTCTTCGTGTTCGATGTCCATATGTGATGGTAAATGATGCATGTTAATGCCCTGGTCTGTCATGTATTTGTGCATTTCTTCTTTCGAATCAAACGACGTATCAATGACTGTCTTAACACCGTTTTCAACCTTTACGGTCTTAAATCGGTATTCTTCTTTTTTGGTTTCTTCGTTTTGGGCAAACGTCATAGTCGATATGAAGAGAAAGGCCCATGTAAGTGATTTTTTGATATAATGTTTGTACATAATTGAACTATTTTATTAGGTTCAAAGGACATGGAAACAACGGCGGGTTTGTATTAACGGTTTTATAAAATGTGTTAACGAAGTGTTAAAGTTTCGGTATTCGGGGGTGTCGTGTCTATTTTTGAACTGTTGAAAGAGAAAAGTAAATTATTAATAGCAGGAATAGTCCTGTCGCTTTGTGGATTAGTTTGGATTCAAACGCATCTGCTTAAAAGAGCATTTGATCAATCTGAAATCAGTTTTGATCGCAATGTCAAAGTAGCGATGCAAAATGTGTCCAATTCGTTTTTTGTACAAAACGTCAAGGATGGAATAAATGAAATTGTCGACACGACGTTTGGCGATTCAAGACAAATACATATCGAGCTTCATGGTCAGTCTGAAAAAGGCCACGGTGTCTATACGACCAATTTTGACAAGAAAATCACGATTTTACACGATGGCGATAGCCATTTTAAAGAATCCTTTCGCAGGTCTAAAATTGTTAAGTTTTCGGATGACTCACTCATGAACAAGGATGCCGTGGAATGGGCAAATGTGTTGGTCAAGGAACTTATCAGAGGTGAGGGGAATAGTCATTGGTCTGAAGAAATCAAAACATATGATTTTGAATCGGTGATACGAAGTCAAATTACAGCACTGGGCTTGCCTGAACGTTTTGAATTTGAAGTTCGCAATGAAAACGGTGAAACATTAAACGGATCAAGTTCATTTGATACCCTGGGTAAGGTATATGAGAAGAGCCTGCTTTATGGCGATGTGTTCCCAAGCGGAACATTGTATCTCAAAATCGGACAACGTAACTACTCCATTTTTTCGACCATATTAATGCCAATTACCTTATCGGTGGCCTTCCTTTTACTTGCGGCGTTACTGTTCATCTATATTTTTGGCTTATATCGCAAACAGAAAAGTGTGTCAGAAGCACGAGACGATTTTATTAACAGTATGTCTCACGAATTAAAAACTCCGTTAGCCACGATCAGCCTGTCGCTAGAGAATTTGAACTTAACCGGACGAGAGAACAAGAATTATGCTTCGATAATCAAGGAGGAAAACTTACGAATGCAGTATTACGTTGAAAATATTCTTCAATTGGCTCGTTTAGATCATACCGAATTTGTGATGGAGAAAAAGCCGGTTAATATCTGTGAATTAATGAGAAGCGTTATTGGCAAAGAATCTGTTCAAGTACACCAACAACAGGGGGAAATAACGTTTACGGGGCCGGAAGAAATTACGGTAGAACTCGACGTGTTACATATGGGCAATGTTCTTTACAATATCATTGATAACGCGATTCAATACAACGACAATTCGCCGATTATTCACGTGAATGCATCCGTAACGAATGGCGGAATTCAGATAAGCATTGAAGACAATGGAAGAGGAATTGACACTAAAAATCAGGTCAAAATATTTGAGAAATTTTATCGCGTGCAAACGGGTAATATTTACGGTTCAAAAGGCACAGGAATTGGTCTCAGTTATGTCAAACAAATAATTGAGTTGCACGGTGGAAATGTTCGTGTTGTAAGTTCAATAGGCAAAGGAAGTACGTTTATAATTCACATTCCTCTTGAGCAATAAGGGAAACATATTACTGGTTGAAGACGACGCAAATTTTGGGTTGGTGTTGTGCGACTACCTCAAAATGAACCAGTATACGGTTGATTTGGCGGTAAACGGTAAAATTGGTTACACCATGTTTCAGCAAAAGGACTACGACCTCTGTATTTTGGATGTAATGATGCCAGAAATGGATGGGTTTACCTTAGCCAGAGAAATAAGCAAAAAGAAATCTGAAACACCATTTTTCTTTTTGACCGCAAAATCACTTAAAAAAGACATCGTAGAAGGGTATAGCATAGGCGCTGTTGATTACCTCAATAAACCCTTTGACCCGGAAATCCTATTGCTTAAGATCCAGGCGATTCTACACCACCAACGCGACCATCTGCCATCTATAAGTGCACATTATTCGTTTCTCGATTATCAACTTGATCGTGGTTTACGGAAATTGACTCGACACGGAAAAGAAGAGACCCTATCTCCCAAAGAGTGTCAACTGTTGGTCTACTTACTCGAAAACCGAAATCAATTGGTTAAGAGAGAACAGGTGTTAAACTTCATTTGGAAAGAGAACAGTTATTTTACTGCAAGGAGTATGGATGTTTACGTCAATAAGTTGCGAAAACGCTTCAAAGGGAACGATAAAATTGCCTTAGAAAATATTCGTGGAGAAGGGTTTATACTGGTTCTTAAAGAGGTATAGGGCAATATTAGAATCCATAGGTCAAACTAATGCGCATAGTACGTTCGGAATAGTCACTGAAACCAATTGGATCGTAACCGAAATAAATACTGGGATTAATGCGATGGTTCGATTCCAACTTAAAATGATAGCCCACCGAAATCCCAAAATGGAGGTCAAGACCTCCACTCTCAGAACTAAACGTGCCTTGTTGCTCAGTAAATCTCATAAACCGAAAGTCGCTACCGAAACCAAAATAGGGACCTTCATATCGGTCAATAAAGTAAACCCGATATTCGGCCTGGAAACCAATAGACTTCGATTTAACCTTTTCTGGAATTTTGTTTGAGGTGTCGGTAAACGAGCCAAAGTGTGCGTTAATTCCGGCATACAAACTGTGCTTCATCATTACTTCAGATTCAAGAGAAGCTTCAAACCCGAATGCAGTTACTGGTTTTTCCTTATCATAATGAGTTTGTTGTAGAAAAGAGGGACCAATTTTTAATAACTCCTGGCCAATTGCATTCGTTGTGAGCGTTGCCACAAATAAGGCGATCGTAATAATTCGTTTCATGCAATTTGTTTACTAGGTTGGGCAAACATAGTAATCCTATGTTCAGAACTGTTTATTCAGGGTTAGATTCTTTATTCGAAATATTATGAACTACCAAAGCGTTAAGTATCCGATGAGGCTTTTTGCATTTTTGGTGTTAAGCGTGGTGTGCGACCTGTCATTCGCACAGAGTGATCGCTATGAAATTGATATTCAATTGGAGCATTGCCATAGTGACTCTTCAAATGTTCACTATTACCTGGTGAATCATACAGGGCTGGAGGTTGATTATCTTGGTGTTTCAGTTTCTAGATCAGTAAAAACTGATCAGGAATGGCCCTGGGATAAATCAGCAGTATTTGGTCGTTTAAGAATAAAAAGTGGAGACACACTTAAAGGGTATGCGGGAGAGTATGGTCTTTACGACTCAGGTCAAATAATTGTACTGAGAAATGCTAAAAAGGATAATTATAGGAGAACGTTGGACTCAGGTTGCATGTATTCCATTAACCTCTTAAATGCCGTAGACTCGTTTGTTCCGTACATCGGACATAAATTTATTCTACCGGTTTATTATGATTTGGGTCAATGGGAGTTGGATACAAACGGTATTCAAGTTTTGAAATCTTTACTCGGTTTCTTTACTAAATATCCCAAAGTAGCAGTGGAAATTGGTGTGCACTTTGACGAACGTTGTTCTCCAGAATTGTCAACATGTCTTTCGTGCTCCAGAGCAGAAGCCATTAAAAAATACTTGATTAAATTGGGGGTAGATAAGGAAAGGCTCACGGCCAAAGGCTACCAGGGATTTAAACCTGTAATGACCCATGCCAAAACGGAAGAACAGCATCAAATGAATAGACGAGTAGTGTTTACCGTAATATCTATAGATTAAGTACCTCTTGGCGTTAGGCAGGTTGGCTTATATAGAGAAGCATTTCTTCTGGCGTATTACCAATAACAACGGTCCCATTAGACACCATACCAACTTGGGTCAGTACTTTTTGAGAACCTGAATTTGTCTTCGTGGTG
>CAYZWM010000117.1:0-12826 GCA_964482155.1 uncultured Chitinophagaceae bacterium
GCATTAGCCTAACATCACTATAGCCATTTGAGGTAAGTTTTGCACAAGGGTTAAAAAACACCTTAGTTGTATCCTGGCCAAAAGACACCGCATTTTGGCCAATTGTCAGCATAATGAATAATAAAACCTGCTTCATATGAAATTATGTTAGGTGGTTTAGTAACAAATTACATCAACTGCAAATTCAATGATGTTTTACTTTTGTAAACTGTTATACGGTCTCAAATTCGTTAAAAAAAAGGCCTTAAGCAATTGTTGAATCGATTTTTATCATCGAAATGGTTCTAGTTTATGTAGAACATGAACACTGCAAAAGCGCCTTATATCAACTCAGCATAAGAACCATATATCCAACCAAAGGGCTCCAAATGAATCTATTCTGAGTGTAAATGGTTGTTTGAATGGCAAACTACGTAATACCTAAGAAGGTTTTGGAGAGTAAACGAAAGGAAGTTGTTTTGTGAATTGATCGCAGAAAGTGGGATATTGAGCTTGGTTTCAATGATATAGATATACAGATGAGGTAAATCTAAATGACGGAATCCCTCCAATTATCTATATTTGATAAAATCAGTATTAATAAATACGCTGTATTGTGCCGTTATTCATGGACCGCCATAATGTTGAGAATGGAGTTACTCCTGAACAAGTAGCCGAAATCCACAAACAAGATTTGTTGGTCCAGGACCGATTCAATTGTAAGGTTATCAGTTATTTTTTTGATAATAAAAGGAACAATGTCTTTTGTCTTGTGGAAGCTCCAGATAAAAAGTCGATGATGGATATGCATGCGTTTTCACATGGGGATATTCCCAATAAAGTTATTGAAGTAGAGGAAAGTGTTTTAGATTCTTTTCTTGGTCAAATTGACTTGCCAAAGGTTGAGCAACCAAATGATGTATACATCAATAGATCTTCACTAACCAGAGTGATAATGGTTGTAAATATTCAATTTAAATCTCTAGAAGATCAAAAATGCAAACCCCTTGAAGCCCCACTTAAGAGTTTCAACGAGACAATAGTTGCAGCCATTAAACAGAACAAGGGGAAACTAGTTCAACAACAAATGGGTGAATTCATAATCATATTCACTTCTGCTGTAAGCTCAATTTCCTGTGCTGTAAATCTTCAGTCTAATTTTAAATTAATGGACAAAGATTATGACTTGTCTAATGTGCATTTCAAAATAGGAATCGACCTTGGAATACCAATTTCCAAAGGAGATCATCTATATGAGAATACGGTTAAATTAGCACAACGAATATGCAACGTGGTTAAAGAACAAGTAGTGGTTTCAAATGAAGTGAAGAATGCTTACAATGACGAGAAGTTAAATGTGCTGGCTAAGAGTGAGCTTGTCCATGTGCTTAATCAGTCAAATGAAAAGTTCTTAAATCTGCTGATGGACTATATTGAAAACTCCTGGGACAACCCTAATTATAAAGTTACAGATATTGCAAAACACATCGGCATCAGCAAATCACAATTGTATCGAAATATAATATCGCTTACCGGAAAGTCTCCAAACGCAATAATAAAAGAATACAAGCTAAGAAGAGCCTTAATATTACTTGACGAACAACAAAAAAACATTACAGAAATTTCATACGATACAGGTTTCAATAGCCCGGCATATTTCTCTAAGTGTTTCGTCGAAAAGTATGGCATTCTTCCATCAACCTACGATCAACTCGAACATGGCTCCGTGTAGTATCCTCTAAATCAGCATTTGTGATTGTTTTAATCATGAACTAAAAGTAGGATTATTTGAATTAAATGTATCGGTCAATCCATTTTCATCAATTTATTTTTGATTATGGGAAAAATAGTATCATTCATTTATGGAGTAATTGCTTATGGAGTGTTTTTAATAGCATTTCTATATGCCATCGGTTTTATTGGTGACTTAGTAGTACCAAAATCGATAAGTTCTGGAGAAAGTGGCCCTATTGGTCAAGCTTTTCTTGTAAATCTTGTATTAATGAGCTTGTTCGCCTTGCAGCACAGCATTATGGCACGACCAGGTTTTAAAAAGTGGATTACATCGTTTATTAGTCCTGCTATTGAACGAAGCACGTATGTTTTACTGTCGAGTTTAATTCTTATTCTTATGTATTGGAAATGGCAACCAATGAATGATGTGATATGGGCAAGTCAAAATGAAAGCATCGCGTCACTAATTACAGGCGTATATTTCTTTGGATGGTTGGTCGTCTTCCTATCCACCTTTATGATTAATCATTTTGAGTTATTCGGTCTAAAACAAATTTTTGAAAATTTCAAGAACAAGATGCCTGAATCACCCGCATTTCAAACAAGATATTTTTATAAAATCGTTAGACATCCAATTATGCTAGGCTTTATCATAGCTTTCTGGGCTGCACCAACCATGACTTTAGGACGGTTATTGTTTGCAGCTGTAACCACTGCATATATCCTTGTAGCCATTAAATTTCTTGAGGAGAAAGACCTACGGAAATCGATCGGGGAAAAATACACTGAATATCAAAAAACGGTACCCATGATCGTGCCCTTTACTAAAAACAAAAAATAACAGCAAAAGACATGTACATAATCAAAGAAACGTTTCAAGCAAAACCTGGGAAAGCCAAAGATTTGGTGAATATCTTTAAAAAAACGGAAGTTCATTTTTTAGAAATGGGCGCAAAAAGCATGCGCATATTAACCGATTTTGTGGCTTCGTACTGGACCGTTGTAATTGAGTTTGAAGTCAATGAGATTAGTGATTACGTCTCCATGTACAACGACAAAGCGAAATCTCAACAAGTCGGCTCAATAATGTCTGGATACATGGATTTAGTTGTAGGCGGGCACAGAGAAATGTATAAAATTGAATAAAATAGGCACATCGATACGCCTACGCTAAAGCCTATGCTAAAGCTTCGGTGTACGAGGTAAGGCTTCGGGGTTCTGTACTAATGTCATTTTTTGAAATCCTTTCAACCAGATTTCACATATTTCTTGCCAAGTTTCACATATTTTTGTCCAAAGTCTGGAATGGGCTTAATTAGCCTAATTGCGATGCGGAGAAAATGGATGGTTCTGGGTTGTTTGGTTGCATTTTGTGCTTTGCCAATGAGCGCCCAGGAGAATCCCGACAATATCTCTGAGGTGATAACGGTACGCAATGAAGCTGATTTTGAAAGAGCCATAGCACTGTGCAAATCAGAATTAGACACATCAAATCTCAACAATCCGAGCCATACTAAGGCATACGTCGCCAATGCATTAAACGCCGAAAAATGGGCCATGGAGAAGGGGAACCAAGAACAGGTCTTTCTCGCAAAACACACCGTTCTCGTTTATTACGTTCACGGTCAGCAGGATGTGGAGGTGATCTCACGAAGCAAAGAACTTCTCGATAACCAGGAGTTTAGGGAGGATTCCTTCTCCGTGGGTGTTGCTGCTGCATTATTGTATGCCTATTCACGAACGGGCCAGCACGGGGAAAAGCTTGAACTTCTTCCCGAGTTCTACCGCTTGAATTTTAAACACGGAAACCCCTATAAACGATCTAGTTATCATGTATATGGCGATCTGGCCCAGGTGTATTACGATCTTGGCAATTATAATGAGGCCGTTTCAGAGTATAAACAATTCGCAAAAGGAGCAGAAAATGACGTCGACTATGTGACCGCCAGCAGTGCTTTCAATAATCTTGGGCTTTGCTACAAAAAACTGCAAATTTATGACAGCGCTATTCACTCCTACAACAATGCACTTCGTGCACTCGAGGTGGTGAAGAATGGTGTGGGGGTTTGGAGTAAGGAATACCTAGAGCATTTTGCCAATGTGATCCGGGGCAATATCGCTTCCATTTACATTATGGATGGCAATTATGAACGCGCCATCCCATTAATCAAGGCGGAGATTCGGAGTGGAATACAACAACGTGAATTCCACATTGTACTGGGTGGATATTATGCCCTTGCTGAGGTGTTCTATGAGATGGACCAGCCTGTCAAGGCATTAATCTATTTAGACAGTACTTTTCGAACCTTGCTCCTTCATTCTCGACCCAAAACCCAGGAAAAAGCCCTTTTGCTTGAATCACGTTGTTTCGCATCCCTGGGGCTTAAACAACAATCTGATAGTGTTTTCAAACTATATCGGGAGTTTAGTGATTCAATGATCGCAGCTAAAGCAGAGCAGTTTCACGCCAATGCAGCGGTGAAATACGATGTGAAGAACAAGGAAATTGAGTTGACCAGAGTTAAAGAGAAGGTGTTGCAACATGAGAACATCATTCGCAACCAAACAGTTGTGTTGATTGTTATTGTTGCATTTCTGCTCTTTGTCAGCATTTTCTACTGGAGAAGTCTCAAGGCCAAAGAGATTATTAGGCAACAAAAGAGTGAAGTCGTAAAAGCGTTGCACGAAAAGGAGATCCTTTTAAAAGAGATTCATCATCGCGTTAAGAACAACTTGCAGGTGGTTTCGGGCCTGCTGGATATTCAAGCCTTTAAGTTCAATAATTCCGATTTCGACAAGGCAGTGAAGGAATCCAAGGGGCAGTTGGAGACGATGGCTTTAGTGCACCAAATGCTTTACCAGTATGAAGACAATACCGCCATTGTAGTGCAAGAATACCTCAACAAATTATGTGATTACCTGATCAACGATGAAACCCAATTTGAAAAAGTGGACCTTTTAATCGTGGCCAAGGATGTCAGACTTTCTCTTCAAAAAGCCATTCCTTTGGGACTAATCGTCAATGAATTGCTCACAAATGCCATCAAGCATGCCTTCGATGGCCATCGTGGAGAAATCAAATTGTCAGTAAAAAAATCGGGACACGAAAACAACGAGTACGTCTTTACCTATCAGGATAATGGACAGGGTCTTCCTAAGGAGGTTAATCTTAATACGATCCAAACACAAGGCTTGAAGTTAATCAATATGTTGAGTGAGGAAATGGATTCAAAAATGGAATATTTCAACGACAATGGGTTTAATGTTCGAATAGCATTTAAGGACTGAACAAGAAATGGCAGACAGGTTAAATATTTACGTGGTGGAGGACATGGCAATAACCCGAAGGGCACTGGAGCTAAAGCTTATTCAGCAAGACCATGTGGTAATTGGGTCTGCGGCCAATGCAGAGGTAGCCTGGCATGAAATTAGGACCCATACAGTAGACCTCGTATTGATCGATATTCATTTGGCAGGTGAAAAGGATGGGATTTGGCTTGCCAGGCAAATAAGAACATCTTTGAATTTGCCCTTTATATTCCTGACTGCATTTGGAGATGATAAAACCCTTGAACAGGTAGTAGGTACGCAACCCAATGGCTATCTGATGAAACCTTATAATGATGCCACCTTGTTAACGACCATTCGCATCGCAATGGAGAAGGCTGGGAACAACGAGTTGGCAAGCCAAGACCAACACATTGAGTTGAGGGACGGTTACACAAAAGCATTGGTGGCCCAGAGTAAGATCCATTACCTGCAATCCGATGGCAACTACGTTCATGTTTATCTCGATATTGGGAGCCATATAGTCAGAACCAAGCTGGATGACTTGCTGAATGAACTGAACAGTGAAGTATTTATTAAAATTCATCAGCGATATGCGGTAAACCGCCATAAGATTGAAAGAATTGCCAGCGACTACTTTGTAGTTCTCGGTGTGGACGTCCCGATTTCAAGAAAACATAAAAAGCATTTACCGGAATCGCTAAAGGCCCGAAAATAGACTGATTTTACTATTTGAGCAAAAAGGGAAGAGGACGGAACAAGATTAATTTTCCCTGGCAAACATGAAGACCCTGAAAAACGATTATATGAGAATGGCAGTCATGAAGCTGCTGTTTCAAGGAAATATCGGAAGGTTTTTCCAAGCTCGTTAAGACCCTGAATAATATCGACTATTGACCAGACTTCACATTCTTCCTACCAAAGTTCACATAATTTTAGTCAATTAGGAATTAGTTTATACTATTGATATGAGGGGTTCTGTCGCATTCATACGGTTTGGGTCTGGAAATATTTCAAACGGTTTGACATTTAGTTGAGAATCGCCCAATTTGTTTAGATGCATTAATATTTTTTATTATGAGTAGTCGAATTTCATCCCTAATAGCACTTGCTATTGCATTGCCTATCCTTATTTTTTCATATTTAAATAACAGTCTTCAAGAAGCTGTAGTTACAGATCTAGCAAATACGGCTTCATTAGACGACGTAAAACAACCGTTACACGACCGTGTTGATCTTGCGTTACTTCAGGATTTTGAACAAACGAAAGACCCAGAAACGGGACTCGTTCCAAGAGAACGCTTGTTGAAGGCATACGAATATATCCA
This sequence comes from uncultured Chitinophagaceae bacterium, assembly GCA_964482155.1. GTDB lineage: Bacteria > Bacteroidota > Bacteroidia > NS11-12g > UBA9320 > UBA987. Next base: position 6,330 of record CAYZWM010000117.1, read on the forward strand.
GGATGAACAAAGTCGACTTTCAAAATTAAATAACAGTCTTCGACCAGCTGTAATTACAGATCTAGACGCAGCAAATGCGGCTTTATTAAACGACGTAAAACTACCGCGACAAGACCGCGTTGATCTTGCGTTGCGCCAGGATTTTGAACAAACAAAAGACCTAGAAACGGGACTCGTTCCAAGAGAACGCTTGATGAAGGCATACGAATATATTCGTGAACAGCAAAGTCGACAAGGCAAGGCAGCAATAGGCAATATTGTTTGGAACGAACGAGGTCCAGACAATGTCGGCGGACGAACAAGAGTTATTATAATAGATGCTGGAGACTCAACCGGCAATTCGGCTTTTGCTGGTTCTGTTTCAGGCGGAATATGGAAAACCACCAACATGTATGCAACCACACCTACATGGACCAACGTTAACGACTTTTATACCAATTTGAATGTTAGCGCTATGGCGCAAGACCCAACGGATTCAGACATCCTTTATTTCGGTACAGGTGAAGGATTTTTTATCCCAAGTTCGGCCAGAGGTGATGGTATTTGGAAATCTATCGATGGCGGTGATACCTGGACGCAATTATCGTCAACCACAGGAAATAACTTCGATTTTATAAACAAACTTATCGTTGACGGCAATGGAAACCTTATCGCAGGTACTCGAAGTTATAATAACGACGATGGCGGTATTTATAGATCTACAGATGGTGGTACTACCTTTACAGAGGTATTGGAAAGATATACAGCAACATCAGGCTCAGAGTATGACCGCTGTGCCGATATCGAGTTGTCCGCAGACGGTAAAACATACTATGCTTCTATGGGATTATATTCCTCTGATGGCATTTTCAAGTCAACAGATTCGGCGAAAACATGGACGTTAATTTATGATGCAGATTCTGCCGGTGAACAACGTATAGATTTAACATGTGCGCCATCGGATTCCAACTATATTTACGCTCTTGTTCAGGGTAGTGGAGCCGCTCTTGAGAAAATTATGGTTAGTAAAGATGCTGGTAGCACCTGGACAACATGTAGTACAATTACATGGTACGACCAATGTGTCACAGCATGGTATTCAACCGATTTTACAAGAAATCAGAGTTCTTACAATTTAGCTGCGGTTGTTGACCCTAACGATAAAGAAACTTTATATGTAGGTGGTATTAATCTTTTTAGAACAACGAACGCGGGCACGTCTTGGTCACAAGTATCTTCATGGGTAGGCTGTGGTGGATATTACAACGTCCATTCTGACCACCATTTCTTACTCTTCGCGCCTGGAAGCTCTGATACCTTATTAAATACAAACGACGGTGGCCTATATATAACGGAAGATGCACAATCTTCTCCACCTGTGTGGACTGCAATTAACACGGGTTATAATGTGACTCAATATTATGCGGTTGGAATGCACCCAGGGGCATTAGTCAAAGACTTTATGGCAGGTTCTCAAGACAACGGTACACAACGGTACACCGGTGCAGGTATAAACTCAACCACCATGGTAACTGGTGGTGATGGCGGCCCTGCTCACTACGACGACGAACACCCAGATACACAGATTACATCCTATGTCCTCAACCATATTTGGTTTTCAACAGATGGATTTGCGACCAACCTATTTTACACCTCTGAAACAGGTCGATTTATCAACCCCTCAGATTACGATAGTGATGAGAAGATATTATATGCTGCTGGAAGAGCAGATTCCCTTATGCGGAGTAGTATTGACAGTGACACATTAATAAGAGAGATGGTTAGAGTCGACAGCTTAGATGGTCAATTAGCCTCCTTTGTAGGCCTGTCCAGATTCGCAGCAAACACATTATACCTTGGTACCACGTCTGGACGCGTTTTAAGAGTATCAAGCGTTAATGGAACACCAACAACGGCTAATCTATCTACCGGTTTACCTGGCGGTACCGTAAGTTGTGTTGCAGAGGATCGATTCGACCCAGCCCATCTATTGGTGACGTATTCCAACTACGGCCTAACGAGTATATATGAATCTCAGGACAGTGGGGCTTCATGGGTATCTGTAGAAGCAAGCCTCCCAGATATGCCAGTGAGATGGTGTATGTTTAGTCCGCTTGGTGGCGATAGTGCGCTAATAGCAACGGAGTTAGGTGTTTTTTCAACGACTAACCTAAATGGTGCAAGTACAGATTGGACTGTCACCAATACAGGTATGGGCAATGTTCGAGTTGATATGTTGATCATGCGAGAGTCCGACTCAATGGTGTTAGCAGCAACACATGGAAGAGGTTTATTCAGCACTACAACATTTTCACAACGTGTTATCTCAAGATTTGAGACGGAAACTGAAATGGCATATGTAGGGGATGAAATAGCATTTGTCGACGATTCATATGGAGCAACTTCATGGAGTTGGGATTTCGATAATGATGGTAACCCAGAATCTACAGAGCAAAACCCGACTTTTGCTTTTGGTGAAGGTGGCTATCATACAGTAGAGCTTAAAATAAATGGGATTGATTCTTCAACAAAATCAATTCATATTTTACCTAATTTGGCGGTACCATATACAACTTCAGATGGAGGAGATATGGAAAGTAACGCTTGGCATTTTGCTGGAGTTACAATTTCAGGAACAGAGCAATTGTGGGAACGAGGAGCACCTAGTTACTCTTTTGGAACATCTCATTACAATGGCTCAAATGCGTGGGTAACAAATCTTGATGATTCGATTCCGAAAGTAGCTACAGACTGTGGTTTGTTAACCCCAAGTTACAACTTTGCCGCATCCGGGACGTATACAGTTAGTTTTATAAAAAGTATGCAAGCGTGGTATTCCAATGGTCCAGTTGGGTGTCAAATGGAGTATTCTATTGATGGTGGTTCTACATGGATACGCTTAGGAAGCGATACTTCTTCCTCAGGCAGTAATGTAGCATGGTATGAAAGAGGTCCAAATAGCCTATACACTTTAGATGGGAGTGTGTTCGCCGACTATATTGGTTGGAACAACTGGTACACGAAAAGTACAACCTCGCATGACGTGTCTTTTTTAGCGGGGAATTCAGATGTGCGATTTAGATTTAGATTTAAGGTGTCACCTTGGTTCCCAGGTGGGTACGTTCGAGCAGGTATGATAATTGACGACTTTGCCATCAGTGGACCTTCAAATAATGCATCTAATGGTGGAATCGAGACCGGTGCCTTTAGTAAAACGATGAACCTGCCTGCTTCAGACTCTGCTAATTATTTTTCATCAAATGGAAAGTTAATTGCAACGATTTGGAATACGAGTACTCATAATTTTGGGGCTACTAAAGTTGAAATAGATCAAACAGGTAGTGGAAGTGCTGATTTCGATACCAACACAGTGGCAGTTAACAAAATATTTTCTAAAACAATTAAAATCACACCAACAACCAACAATTCCTCAGCGACGGTTAAAGTTGCGATGTACTTTACCGAGGATGAAGCTAGCGGCTGGAAGACGGCTAGTGGTCGATTTGCCAAACATGTTCAGTTGTTTAAAACCACAAACGCTATTGGAAGTAGTACAGGTGCACAGGGCGTTCTTCCTACAAGTACTGTAGTTGATTCAACATACGGAGGTTCAGGGCTATGTGTAATTTGTACATTCAGCAACGGGTTTTCAGGTGTAGGTGCTGGTGGTGGTGGTGGTGGAAGCTCTGGTGGACCCTTGCCTGTTGAATTATTGAACTTTAACGGGGAGCGAAAAATGGATGGAGTTCATCTTTCCTGGGAGACAGCAAGCGAGTTTGACAATTCTCATTTCGACGTAATGCGTAGCTTTGACGGTTTAGATTTTGAGGCAATAGGGAGAGTGGATGGAGTTGGTACCACTCAAGCCAAACAAAACTATATATACACAGATAACAGCGCAGCTGCGAAAATGAATAAGAATTTGTTTTATCAGCTGAAACAAATCGACTATAGTGGCACATATGAATTTTCTAACATTATTCAAGTCAAGGGTCAATTTGATAATACCAAAATTGTGATTGGGCCTAATCCGGTCGTTTCCTTTTTGCATGTAGATATTGATCCATGGTCAGATTATTCACATTCAGTTGAGATTACTGACTTTAAGGGAAATTTGATTAGTTCAAAACCCTTAGAAAGTGCGCACAATACGCTTGATTTACAAAGTCTTCCTGGAGGTGTTTATTTGGTTTCGGTATTACGCGAAGGGGTCGTCGTAAAAGTCGAAAAGGTTGTGAAAATGTGATGCTTGATTTGTCATGCTATTCATGGCCTAATCTATGGTGCAATTCCGCTCGTGTTAATAGCAATGATTGCGTTCAAACGAGATGAAACACGTCCATTAAGTTACTGAACATCAGTGGTTACTTTCCGATACAGAATTTGTTTATTGAGGATTTATGTATGTCATCAATCCAAACTTAGATATAATTAAGAAGATTTTCGGGCACAAAGGCAAGGAAGGGTGGTTAAATGAAAACAGGTCGAATTATTGATTTTGGGAAACAATGACCTTTGAACTTTCAGCAAAGCTTGTTTACTGTTTTTTAGCCATCTTAGATGCGACAGAACCCGAAATAACAGAAATTTAAAAGAAAAAATGCCAACTCCCCACATTCAATTCACCATAAATCAAAAGCTTTATGGAGCTGGCCTTATGCTGTGATGGCATAAGTTGACGGCAAAATTAAACCAATTGAATTACCAACAACCCTAAAAAGTAATTCTATCTTAAATTTTTCCCAACTCTAGTAGATTAATGAGACCAATGACTTGAAAACAGCAAACCTATTTGACTTTAAAACCTTGATTGGTCCCCCCTCTGGTTATGTTTATTATCTCAGTGCCTACCAATGTCCTTTGCGCTGTTTCGAATTCCTTAAAACGACCTACTTTCCGATCATCCTAAGCCTACGCCTACGCCTACGCCTACGCTTTGGCTTCGGCGTACAAGATAACGCTACGGCTTCGGATCATTTACCGATACAGAATCTATTCGTTGAGTGTTTATACGTGTCATCAGACCAAACTAAGAAATACCTAAGAACAATTTGGAGAGTAAATGAAAGGAAAAGAAGCTAAATGAACATATCCTTAATTAAGTCAAACGCACAAAATACATATCCATATCACCCTTGCCTTTAGCCTGTACTTTGCCTCTATGTTCGAAAGTGAATTGAGGGTCGTCTTTAATGAGATCATAGGTAGATTGTGAGATATTTACTTTTTCAACTTCTCCATGAGACTCCATTCTACTAGATGTATTTACAGTATCTCCCCAAATATCATATTGAAACTTCTTAACACCTACAATTCCAGCTACTACGGGTCCAGTATGAATACCCACACGCATCTCAAAAGCATGTTCACCTTTGGTTTCTTTTTCTTTGTGCAATTGAGTTATAAAAGATTGCATTGCTAATGCTGCTAAAACAGTATTCTTTACAGCATCTTCAGAAGGGATAGGAAGGCCTCCTGCAGCCATATAGGCATCACCAATGGTTTTTATTTTCTCGACCTTATATTTTTCACAAATACCATCAAATGCCTCAAAACAATGGTTGATACTTGCTACCAAATCCTTGGCACTCATTTTTTCTGAGGCACTTGTGAAACCTTTAAAGTCCGTAAATAAAATGGAAACCATGTCAAAGTCTCGGGCATCTGCTTTTCCTTTGGTTTTTAATTCTTCTGCAATGTCGGCAGGAAGAATGTTTAACAGCAAATTATCAGAACGACCTTTCTCTTTTTCTATAATGTCCTTGGCTTTTCTTATATACCTCAGTCGACTGTATATTCCACCAGCAAAGATCAAAATCAGTAGACCTCCTCCAGCCAGCATGTTTCTGGTTTGATTTTTTTGTCGAACTTCTTCTTCATGTTCTTCTTGAACCATACGCTCTTTTTTTACATTGGCGAGACTGTCTGCCAAAACTTCCTTTGCAAACTCCAGTTGCTGGAGCTTTTTACTTGTTTCTTCGTTGTTTAGACTATCCTCTAGCAGCTGCATTTGCTCGTAATATTCTAACGCTTCCTTATCCTTGCCCAACCCTTTATAGGATTCATACAAGCAAGAACATGCTTTTTTTTGTTGAGATATTGACCTAACCTCTTTACTTAAGTTTAGTGACTTTTTGCATTGGATTATAGCATCATGATACTTGCCCTTCTTGTTATAAAACAAGCCGATACTAATTAGAGAAACCGAAATTCCATTTTTATCCCCAATTTCTTCTTTTATTTTTAAGCTTCGCTGAAAATGTTCAAAGGCTTGTTGGATTTTACCTTGGTTATTATATATTTCGCCAATATTGTGTAGCGCATCCGAGATTCCATTTTTACTACCCAATTGTTCTTGAATATTTAAGCTAAGCTGGAAATATTCCAACGCTTTTGTTTGATCGCCTAGATCATTATAAAGAGATCCAATATTATTTAACGAACCTGCAATTCTCTTTTTATCCCCAATTTCTTCCCCTATTTTTAGGCTGCGCTTGTAATACTCCATGGCTTGTGAG
>CAYZWM010000118.1:0-7366 GCA_964482155.1 uncultured Chitinophagaceae bacterium
TATCACTCAGGTTCTGCCGACATAATGGACCACGATTGGCTCCGTCAGAGAGAAGGAAGATACGAGGGCTACCCGTTAAGAAGCTTTGGTGGTCAAAATTATCTAGCCGGCTACAGCGACCATTTCCCAGTTTCCATTATTCTGGAGCTAGGCACCCCGTAAAGCGTCGACTTTTTTGTACATTTTTTTCCTACATTTGTCTACGAGGACAAATCGGCCTATCGCTGAGACGTTAGGGTCTTGGAGGAAAGTCCGGGCAACGCAGGGCAATGCACCCCGAGAATATGGGGGGATTAAAGTTGGAAGGCTTTAAGACAGCAAGTGTAGCAGAAAATAACCGTCTCAATTTATTGAGATAAGGGTGAAAATGTAGGGTAAGAGCCTACGCTTTTCGATGGCAACATCGAATTGGTATAAACCTTGCATGTTGAAAGACCAAGTAAACCTTAGCTTTTTTTGGAGTTGCCCGCTTCATGCTTCGGCAGCTAAGGAGGGTAGGTTGATAGATCCATTGAGCAATCAATGGACCAGATAAATGATAGGCATCCAGACCTTGTGTCTGGGTACAGAACCCGGCTTATAGATTTGTCCTTTTTTAAAATTGAATTGAAAGATATGCCAAGAGTATTAATTGTAGACGACGAAAAGAGTATTCGCGAAACCCTGAAAGAGATTTTGCTTTACGAGAGTTACGAAGTTGAAGAAGCCGAAGATGGGAAGAAAGCGTACGAACTCATCAAAAAATTCAACTACGATGCCGTTTTATGCGATATAAAAATGCCTGGAATGGATGGCATCGAATTATTGGACAAAGTTTCGGAGTTGGTGCCAGGATTGCCCTTCATTATGATTTCTGGCCATGGTACGATAGAAACTGCTTTGGAAGCAACCAAAAAAGGTGCGTACGATTTTATTTCCAAACCACCTGACCTCAACAAACTTCTGATTACCGTTCGAAATGCAACGGAGAAGAACAGTTTGGTTATTGAAACCAAAGTATTAAAACGTAAAATTACCAAGACACGTGAGATGGTTGGTGAAAGCCCATCCATCAAAAAAATAAAAGACACCATCGATAAAGTAGCACCTACAGATGCTCGTGTGTTAATAACTGGACTAAACGGAACAGGTAAGGAACTTGTTGCCCGTTGGATTCATGAACGTGGGAGTCGTTACGACGAACCGTTTATAGAAGTAAACTGTGCCGCAATTCCTTCTGAACTGATTGAAAGTGAACTTTTTGGACACGAAAAAGGGTCTTTTACTTCTGCGCATAAGCAGCGCATTGGAAAGTTTGAAAAAGCGCATAAAGGCACTTTGTTCTTAGATGAAATAGGCGACATGAGCCTCTCTGCTCAAGCGAAAGTACTGAGAGCATTACAAGAGAATAAAATCACTCGGGTAGGTGGTGAAAAAGATATTGACGTAGACGTTCGTATCGTGGCAGCGACCAACAAGGATCTTCGTAAAGAAATAGAAGAACACCGATTTAGAGAAGATTTGTACCATAGAATCAGTGTAATCTTGATTCATGTACCTTCTTTAAACGATCGTACAGAAGATATTCCATTGTTAGCAGAGAAGTTCATCAACGAAACCTGTGAAGACAATGGCGTACCTCGTAAGATATTAACGGCTAGCGCCATGCAAGAGTTGAAAAAGATCAACTGGACCGGTAATATTCGAGAATTGAGAAACGTAATTGAACGTTTAACCATTTTATGCGAGGACAAAATAACGGGTGAAGATGTGTTAAACTTTTCAAACGCAGCCAGTAGACGAACCAGCAGTTTGGACGTTGTTGAGCAGTTTGACAAATTTCAGGATTTTAAGGACTACGCCGAAAAAGTGTTTATCGATGCCAAGTTGAAGAAGAACAAATGGAATGTAGCTAAAACGGCTGCCGAAATTGACATTCAACGAAGTCACCTGTACAACAAGATTGATAAATACGGTCTTAAAAGAGTTAAAAAGTAAAACATGATTGGAACCGATGTATCGGTTGCCGCTGATTTGCTCACCCATGGAAAGCTTGTTGCTATTCCTACAGAAACCGTATATGGCCTAGCGGCTAACGCGTTTAGTTCATCTTCTGTACTTCAAATATTTAAGGCAAAAAACCGCCCAAGTTTCGACCCATTAATCGTTCATATCTCAGACTTATCGTGGGTTGATAAGCTGACTTTACAATTTCCAGAAAAGGCGAAACGCCTTGCCGACAAGTTTTGGCCGGGTCCGTTAACCCTTATATTGCCGAAGTCTAAACTGGTTCCAGACGTGGTTACCTCAGGACTTCCATTTGTTGGTATTCGAATGCCTCGACACCCAATGACCATTGACTTACTGCAACATCTCGATTTCCCGCTGGCTGCACCTAGTGCCAATCCGTTTAGCTATGTAAGCCCAACAACTGCTCAACATGTGAGTAATCAACTTGGTGATCGCATCGACTATATTCTGGATGGAGGACCGTGCATAGTTGGTTTGGAGTCTACGATTATATCCTTTGAAAATGCTGACCATCCGACCGTCTTACGATTCGGTGGCCTTAGCCTAGAGGAAATTGAAGACGTAGTTGGAGGGCTCAAAGTGTCCGTTTCGAACAATTCGAACCCGAGGGCACCTGGCCAATTGGACAAACACTATGCGACCAAAAAACCAATAAAATTAGTGGATGATGTTGCCGAGCTTTTGCAGTTCGATAAGGATGAATACTTTGTTATTGGATTTGGAGAACCGGCGTCCCACTTATCCTATAACCTCTCTCCCACCTCAAATCTTGACGAAATTGCAAGTAATTTATTTACGAGTCTTCGATTAGCAGATGAAGCGAGCCAAAGCCTAATTGTTGCGTCCAAAGTACCGGATACAGGCCTTGGAAGAGCCATTAATGATCGATTAGAACGAGCTCAGGTAAAGTAACGTACTCTAATCGTCTATCTCAATCTCTGCAGTAACCGGGTAATGATCAGAGGCGTGTTTGAGTTCATTTGTGATATCCTGAACCTCCTGGTCATCCGTCCATTCGTACGGATTCCATACCTTTCCTTTAGATACCCTCAATTTTCGGCTAATTAGAATATGGTCAATTAAGACGTTCACCGTGTCTCGCGTTATGCGATCTGTATATCTACTCGACGAGGGTTTCCATCCATACGCTCCCCATTTGGGTTTTGGCAAAACTGAGGTCATAATGTAATCCGGTTCCCAAACGTCTCCAAGCAGTATTTCCATGGCACTCTTTTTAAATCTGTTTTCATAAAAGTCCATTCCCATCCCATCATTTATATCGCCCATCACCAGAACGTTTGATCCTTTCTTTATGTAATCGTCGCATTTTGATCGAATGGACATACATTCAGCGTAAAGCCTCATCCGGTCACGTTCCGAAATTTGCTCAAATCGGGCGTAGTCTACGGGTGCAAAAATACCCTTGGACTTGGTATGAGCAACGATCACCTTAGTAATTTCATCACCATCTAAGTCACTGATGGTCAATTCTAAAGGCGGTCGAAAATGTTTGTATTGTTCCTTGATTAGTTTGTTCGTCGTATCCACCAGAAAAGGCTTGTCAAATTGATTTTGTCTATTTGAGGTTGGTGTAAATGCAACCGTAATTTTTGACGAGTCATATAAGGCACAAAGTTCCTGTTGGCCCGCGGAAGAGTGACCGTGCACGGCTTTGTAATTGGGATTTAGCCCCAAACGTTGAACCCATGTTTCAAGCTGTCCCGAAGCTGTTTTGCTTCCGTCTGATAAGGTGTCAGGCCCTTCTACAATACCCAAAAAATCGGGTGACAAATGTTTAATTACTTTGGCAAGTTGTTGACTGCGTTTTACATCTTCTGCACTGGTTCTTAGGGATCCGTCTTTTTTAAAAAAATCACGCATCCATTCCACGTTATAAACAGCAATTTTTAGGTTCATTATCTGCGACTATATTATTAAAACGTCTTAAAGCTAAGTAAGAGAGCCGTTTATCTCCAAAAAAAAGGCCAAATATCTTGGCCTAAATGTGAAAAATACCAATATATAACTAGCAAATAATAACTACCTAATAACCGGAATAGCGCTGAAACGTGAATAATTGTAATAACGATTTTCGAAATACGTAAACCGTATATTCAAATCGTCGAGTAAAGTCTGCTTTAATACATCGTCAAGAAAGGCGTATTTAATTGAATTATAGACGATTGATTTTACGTCTTTGTAAGACAGCTCCGGCAAATAATCCATCAGCAGGACGTATTGGTTGGTCAAATTTGTTCGCAAGACGCCTTCATCGTCAGTTGAAATGCAAATGGGAACATTATTTTCCCAATACGCTCGTATAGGATGATTGTCTACGGTAGTTTCCAGAATAACCGAATTGCTTTCCAGATTGATCTCAGCGGCAACCTTGTTTTCCAACATCCAATTAAAAATGGTTTGTTGTTGGTCTTCGCCCTTAACATCAACCCCATGCCCAATTCTGACCGCATTCGCCGTGGTTAGAGCTTCCATTATGTGGCATTCAAGGTCACCCCGACTTACATCTCCTTTACCTTGAACCAATTCACCTGCGTGCAGTGAGATTTTAACGTTGGGATATTTCTGGTTCAGAAAATCAAACATATCCATGTGTAAACTGTAGTTTTTCAACGCAGTTATGTTGTCTTCAGGTGCCAAAAAATTAACACCAACCACGTCAGGACAAACATTTGCCGTCATAAACGCAAGTAATAGGTGTCCAAAAACCAGTTTATTATCTGGAATTACACGAACGGCATAGGTTTGAAACTTAACCTCAACGCCATGGCGATTTGTGTGACTCAACATGGATTGTAGGGAATCTGAGTTTTGCGTTGCCCATTGACCAATCCCTAGTTCTTTATACGACTTAAACCAGGATTCCAGTTCATTGTCTAGCGATGTATCGCTTTCAATCTGCGAACTCAGTTTAGTAACGCCATCCTCCATAGCTGGAATTGAAATCATCGTTTCCAGATACGATATATTGTCGGTTTCCGCTCGTTGACATAATGAGGACAAGGCCTCCGATTCGTGGCCAACAAAGGCCGGCATAAACATAAAAAACGTGTTAAAGAACCAATCATGGCCATCCCGTTGATTCTCTTTATAGTTACGAACTGACCAATGGTCAATGATGGAATCGCGCCGATTGGGTGATCCCTCAAGAAGATCTTGAATAGGAATCGTACTATTCGTCGGATCTGTATAGAGTTGATACGTTCTCGGATTGATAAACAGATTGTCTTCTAATGCATAGTCAATATAGCGTTCGGCGTATACGGCACCACAGGCGTGATGATGTAAATCTCCCCCTTTGGGCATTTTATGAAAGAATAAAGCTAACGACTCTTTGTCCCCTTTAAGTTCTTCAAAATATGCTTCCACCACATCCTCTTCATTAGGTGGCGTTTTTTTACATGAAAACAAACCTAACCCCATAGCGATTAGACAAAGAACTGTTACCTGTTTATTCATTTTGTTTTTTTCTTAGAACCCATTTTAATAGTACGTAAAACACCAATGTCAATACCACCCAAAAACCGAAGTAGTACAAAAAAATTAATAAATCGGAACCCCCTCGATACGCAATGTCGTATGGAATAAAGTGTAGAGGGAACAACAGTTCACTAAGGCTCATAACGGGATGAACAATGGTAACATAACCCGTTAACAGAATAACCATGACGGATAGGAGTGCACTTGGAATGAGTCTGGATATTTTCATTGGACTTTAGCCTATTGCTTGAGTAGCCAAAAGTACATAAAAATACAAAGTTCATTCCGCAAGGAACTGTCTATCTTTGATTTAGAGACTTATCTGACCACTTCGCTATAGCCCTTTTACCTCGATACATCCATACCCCGTAACCAATTGCGTAGGTCACAAATACAACGACGTAAAGTTTTACCCCTCTCATATTGAACGGATGGCCGGCGTTATACAAAACACCCCATATCAAACATGCGAACCACATTATGCCAAGAATATTCAGGGTTTTGTATAGAGACAATGTGCTCCTAAACACTAATAGAGCCGTAAACGCATAGGCCGATAAACCTGCCGATGAACCTAATATCAGGATTGCGCCCCCTTTCCAGGAAAGGCCTCTAAAAATGAGTCCAACAGCTAACAAGCCAATCCAAATGAGTAGCACTCTGGTTTTGAGTAACTTACCTGGTGGCTGATTGCTTCCCACCTCTTCCTGGTCTATGATTTCGTCTTCCATTCCGATTCATTTGCAAAATAGGAATTTTCAACCTGTTTAATCCGAATTTGTGGTTCGATATTCTTCCAATATTTTTCGTTGCTTTATCCGTTCCTTCCGTACGTCAAACAAAAACAGGTAGGTGTCAAACGGGTGATTCATTAAACATCTGAAATCTTAGATTCGAGAAATAATTGCGTTGTTGCTTTCATTTTATTCGACTCTATATCCAAAAGATTGGTCCAATCTGGGGTAACTCGTACGCTCAAAATCTAATATATGAAACAGTACATTTACCTCGTTGGTTTGCTTGTGACTACCTTGTTTGTTCAGGCACAAGATGGTTGGGAAATTCTCACTTCCGATTATTCGAACCTGACGCTGAGAGACGTTTATGCCGACGACAATACCATTATTGCCGTTGGATCAGACATCAGCACCTTTACGCCTGTTATTGTTAGTTCGTTTGATGGTGGTAAGACCTGGGACAGTGCTCATGTTGGATCTGGCCCTCTATTGCGTTCCATTGCATTCTCCAGCCCAAACAAAGGTCTAATCACGTCAGTAAATACCATCTCGTGTGTTTTGCGTACGGAAGACCGAGGCAAGACCTGGAATTGGCATTGGTGTGATTTTGATTCCAGTTTCACAGGTGTGAACCAATTATCGTTTATCAATGATCAAATTGGATACATGGCCGGTTGGGGTAAAACGTCCTTCTATGATGGCTCGGTTTATAAAACAACCGATGGAGGCAGCACCTGGTTTCATGTTTCTGGCAATCTAACCGATAAACCGTTTGAATATCTCCAATTTTTGGATGAGATGAATGGATATGGTGGATCATATCTGTTTGGGCATAGCAACCTATACAAAACGACGGATGGTGGTAAAACATGGCAATCGTTAGATGTTGGAAGTCTGTCGTTTAGCAATGTCTATTTCCACACCATCGATGAAGGTACTATGGTATGCGCTGACGGTTCGATACGTACCACGTTAGACGCAGGATCTAACTGGAAACTAATCGACAAGAAATCAGGGACGCTGCTTTCGTCTGTCGAATTTCTAAACCGTGAAACGGCTTATGCTGTTGGTACAAACAGCTCGATTGTAGCAGAAGTTTATATCACCCGTGATTCGGGAAA
>CAYZWM010000118.1:7376-11950 GCA_964482155.1 uncultured Chitinophagaceae bacterium
CAGAAGAAGCCAAGGGTATTTCGATGGCTCCAATGAACAAAGTGCACTTCTTTAATGGAAGAGCTTATGCCGTTGGTGCAGGAGGTTTAATCATGCGATCTAAGATTCTTGACCCCAACAGCAGTACCAGGAAGCTTGCACACAACAATGAGATTAAGATATACCCAAATCCAAGTGAGGGTGTTTCAACCTTGAAACTTTCGGCAGAAATGACCTTCCCAATGCAGATTACGGTGTTGGATGCCAGAGGTGAGGTTGTATCTCAAGTTACTCAGAATGAGCGCACATCTGAGATCGCTATAAACACCAAAACTTTAGCCAAAGGCATCTACTTTATTAAAGCCATAAGTGGCGTTAATGAATTCTGGACAACTCCTTTGATGGTTCAATAAAATTTAGACCAAACCTAGCCCAACTTGTAATACTAGATAATGGCTTCCGGTGATCGTTTGTTCGATCTTTACGCCCCGGAGGCCTTATCGAAAATCTTTTCAAATCGTTTCAATTCTCGAACAGAAGCTTCTCCAACAGATTTTACAAACAGCTGGTCTTCAAGAATCTCTATTTCAAGACCATCTTCGTTGGTAAATCGTTCTAAAATTTTGTTCAAGCCACGTATATCTCTGGATGGAGAAAATGTAAAACACTCATACCCGTCTAAACTCAGATCATCATCGTTCGACAGGTGGTCTAAAAGAGTTTCTGTGGTCGTTTTTTCCCTTAAATAATAGTGACCTCGTTGAGCAAAAATGGGCAAACCAAACAGGATGTAGGTTCCTCGAATTTCATTTAGATAAATGTTCGGGAACATAACCACACCTCTGATATCAGGACAAATATATGAAGTTGAATGATGTCCCCATTGAGCTGGAGCAGACAACATTTTAAGTCTTTCTAATAGGCGGGACAAGTCATCAGTGACTTCGAAAGTTGAATATAACGGGGATTTTTTTACATAATTTAAAACACGTATGGTATCCTGGGCTTCGTCGTCATAAAACTTTTGTATCCGTTCTTCTGCTACGATGGGATGGTCTTCACCTTCCCACATACCAGACATCGCTTCTTCTAATGAAATCAGCCGGTTTGTAATCGGATCATATATCCGCTCATCATCCAGGTTTGCCATTAATTCCGTTTCGTGCTCTTTTTCAGCTTTCGTCTCGTATGATAAGAATTTGAAACAGATCACCACAAATAGAAATAAACCAAGTATGCCCCAGATCATAAACCGCTATATTATTTTTAATTGCTTAAACGCGTCAAACGTGATTTGCTTTCGAATTTTAGAAAACATCTTCATGTTAAATGACTGTGTTGGTTCAACGTTGGTTGCAAAGAAATAAATCCGGTCATTTTTCTCTAAGTAACCGACAAACCAACCGTTGTTGTTTCCATTGCGAACCGACCACCCCGTCTTTCCACTCAACCTAAACGAGTCGTTCTCCTCAATAAGCATTAACCTCTTCATAATGGTTTCAGTGCGTGGAGATATAGGTAGCTTGTGATGGAAAAAACGGTTTAGAAAATCGATTTGCTGGAACTGGGTTATGGTCGAATTCCCTTCTAGCCAAAATAGATCAATGTTGCTCGAGTCTACGTCCATATTGCCATAGGTAAGTGAGTCTAGATAGGTATTCATTCGATCACTGCCTATTATTCGGGCGACTTCCTGGTAACAAGGAACACAAGACGCATGAAAGGCCTCTTTAAAAATCATGTCTTTTTCCCACACAGACAATCGTCTTTTCTCTCCATTCCAGGGAAACATAGTACTGTCGTCTTTAACAACGCCTGTTTCTAAGGCAATAATGGAGTTGGTAATTTTAAATGTCGAAGCGGGCAGATGGCCCCGCCTTGCCCAGACATAGTCATTGGAGTAATAGATGTTCTGGTTAACATCATAAATCAAAACAGATCCATGCACGTCTGCCGAGTCGATTACTTTCTGGATCGCTGAGTCTTGCAACTGAATGGTGTGATAAATGAGATCAACTAGAGGACTATTTTCATCATGCTGTTCATCTATGGTTGTTTTTGGTGAACAAGCCACTAGGCACATAATCAAGGTTATTGGAATAACAAATTTCATGAATGCAAGCTAAAGAAATATAACCGTGCAAATCAATTCAGGTCTTGCTTTGGTTAAAAGAATTAAATTTCGGGAATTGAACGCGAAAATCTAGGCAAATTCAGACAACTCCAGCCACCGGTTCTCCTTTTCGTCAAGCTGTTTGATTATTTCCTCAATACGGCTTGCTTTCTCTTGAATAAGGGCGTAATCCGTCGCACCAGAAGCCATAAAACCTTCGATTTCCGTTTTTTCGGTTTCCAGGCTTTCCATGTCACGCTCCAGGTGTTGATATTCCTGACGCTCTTTAAACGTTAATTTCTTTTTAACGTTGTCCTTTTTCTGCTCTTTTTTCCAATCCGTCTTGTCAACTTCAACGACGGTATTTTTATCTTTTTCGGAGGCTAACCATTCTTGATAATCGGTGTAAGAGCCATTAAAATCTTTAATGACACCTTCTCCTTTAAAAACAAACAAATGGTCAACAAGGGTATCCATAAAATAGCGATCATGCGATACGATTATCAGACAGCCACCAAACTGCAATAAGAAATCCTCCAACTTGTTTAGCGTCAGTAAATCCAAATCATTGGTGGGCTCATCCAGAATCAGGAAGTTTGGATTTTTGATCAATACCGTCATCAAATGCAACCTCCTCTTCTCTCCTCCACTAAGCTTTCTTACCGGATTGTGTTGTACGTCTGGCGGAAACATGAAATGATTGAGAAACTGTGAAGCTGTCAATTTAGTACCATCGCCTAATTCAATCACATCCGCATATTCGCGCAATATGTCGATAACGCGCATTTCGGGTTTAAAGTCAAGCCCCTGTTGGTCGTAATAACCAAAAACCACAGTATCTCCCGTATTGATCTTTCCACTATCTGGTTTTTCTAACCCGCATAGCATATTCAGAAAAGTAGACTTACCTACGCCGTTTGGCCCAACAATACCAATTCGTTCACCCTTTTTAAACGTATAATCAAAGCCTTTTACCAGGGTCAGGTCGTCGTAGCTCTTATTGACTTTTTTGAGTTCGAGGATCTTCCCTCCTATTCGGCTCATCTTTACCTGAAGATTGAGCACTTGATCTTTATGACCACTTTTCGAAACGGCCTCGGTATTGTAAAATTGTTGTATGCGAGCTTTTGACTTGGTCCCTCGCGCTTTAGGCATTCTTCGCATCCAATCAAGCTCAGACTTCACCTTTTTGCCCGCCTTGTCTATTTCAATTCGATTGACCTCTTCCCGCTCAGCTCTTTTTTGAAGAAAAAATGAATAGTTCCCTTTATGCGTATACAATTTTCCATGGTGCAATTCAAGAATAATGTTGCATACGTTTTCAAGAAAGTATCGATCGTGAGTTACCATAAACAAGGTTAAACCCGACCGATCCATATATTTCTCCAGCCATTCAATCATACCTACATCGAGGTGGTTGGTAGGCTCATCAAGAATAAGTACATCAGGCTCATCCAATAAGGCCAGTGCCAGGGCAAGTCGTTTCTTCTGGCCACCAGACAGACTGCCTACCCGTTGTTCCTGATTAAGAATTTCGAATCGAGTGAGGATCTCGCTTAGCCGTCGTTCATAATCCCAGGCATTAAACTCATCCATCTTAGACATGGCATTGTCCAACATCTTTTGGCTTTGTGTAGAGTAATCCTCGGCTTGATCGTCCAGGGCTTTGTTGTAATCTGAGATGATCTCCAACATTTCGGAGTTTGCTGTTTTTATAAGCTCAGCAATGGTTACCTCGTTCTCTAATTTAGGCTCTTGTTCCAAATACCCAAAACGTATACCGTTTCGGAACACCACTTTTCCTTCACTGGGGATGTCTTTACCTGCAATAATCTTAAGAAGACTGGATTTGCCTGTTCCATTGTTGGCCACCAAAGCAATTTTATCGCCTTTATCAAGTCCAAAGTTTAGACCGGAAAACAGGATGCGTTCTCCTAAATTTTTTTCAAGGTTTTCGACCGATAAGTAATTCACGGGGCAAAAATAGTAGTTCGCGTTTAGATAAAAGCCAAAACGCAACAGATAAGCGAAAAGAATTCTAGGCTTCTAGAGGAACGTCTTTTTTTACGGTTTCTTTTAAGGAAAGTTCCATAGTAAATGCGGCTACTTCCTCCCCTTTACAGGTAGCTGTAACCTCGATGTCGCGTGTAACCCGATCATTTGTCCTGACCATTTCGTCAATCATGGCTGCAATTTGTCTTCCTTGTTTACAAACAAAATCGACATCGCCTTCAGCCCGTTTGAAATAAACCGCTTTCATACCCTTAAAAACGGGATCGGCGCGAACATCTTTCAATTTGAGAAGGTGGAAGGCCAAAAAACCACTGGCCAAATCCGCCCCGACAGTCATCACCCCTAAATACATGCTTTTCACATGATTTTGGGTACGATCACTTATCGGAATGTGAATCCGAACCATTTTTCCAGAAAGGTCTATTACGCGCGGCCTACAATAACCAATTAATGGAATTTTAAACCGTCC
>CAYZWM010000118.1:11962-12731 GCA_964482155.1 uncultured Chitinophagaceae bacterium
TGCCAGTTTGCCTTGCGCAATACACGTTTATTCATTTTTTCCATTGTTCACCAATTTAAGTACAACTTCTTGAACTGGTAATATTTCATCAACGTAGTCAATACTGGGTCCGGCACACCAAAGCGTTTTATAGGTGGCACCAAAAGCTGCTTTTTGCAGGCTTTTCATGCCTCGAATAAACGTGAGTGCCTTCATCCATTTCTTTAATTTCTTATTCTTATTTAACAATCGTTCAACGGCATTTTGTGTGGTTCCGATTTCTTTAACATACGGCGTGTTTATAACGGTACACGGCGTTCCAGACAGTTTGGTCGTCATTACGATGTCTTCTGCCTTATACTCCACCACGGCATTTTTGTATTCTGCACTTACCGGTGCCTCTTTCGTAGCTATAAAGATACTACCAATTGAGGCTCCATCCGCTCCAAGTTTCAATTTTTCTTCAAGACTTTCGAAATCACCTACTCCGCCAGCCGAAATTATTGGAATGGAACACGCTTCTTTCAACAACGGTATTAACTCAGCAGCGGTTAGTTTTCCCGCATGTCCACCAGCCTCATTATTAACGGCAATGAGGGCATCGCAACCAAGTTTCTCGACCTTCAACGCAAACTCTACGTTTACCACATCACAGAAGACCTTAATGCCCACTTTATGTGCGCGATCAATGGTTTCTTTTGGATTACCCAAACTGGTGATGATATAATCAACGCCCAGATCGCAACACGCATCCAGCTGATCGTTGAATTTGAAATTCGATTTATTGACA
>CAYZWM010000119.1:0-12637 GCA_964482155.1 uncultured Chitinophagaceae bacterium
CTACGTCGTGAAGAGATTCTCTATACTGCCTTGCATAGGTTGGGTTTAATTTTGGAAGAATCGTATTTAACTCACTTAGTTTTTCTGAAGCCAGTTTACTTTTCTCTTCCGGAGTACCCGTTAACTGACCAAGCAAACTAGAAATGTTGTCGGTCAAATTGTTGGTTGCCAATTCAGTATATAAATAATGCGCGTCGTTATGCTCAGAGAACGTCTTCGTCTTTATCACCTCTTCTATTCGATTCAATTCCTGAGGAATCATTTTTCCATCAACGCAACCTATTAGAATTCCTACCCAAATCGGAGCGTCCATCATGGTTTGTTGCTCGCTCTGCTTTAATTTTCTTAATTGAAATAGCATTTAATGTAATTTTGCGAGCAAAAGTATGGAAATAGGGCTAATTAGGCAGGCAAAAATCCTTTTTTTAAAGGAGATTAAGACGGAATGGAGAAACCGGTATGCGATTAATGGCATAATTGTACAGTTGGTTGCGAGTGTTTTTATCGCCAGTCTTTGTTTTCAAGGTATTAAGCCCGCAACATGGAACGGACTGTTTTGGGTGATTCTAATGTTTTCTGCAGTCAATGCCATCGCACGTAGTTTTATCCAGGAGCGGCCGGGTCGACTGTTGTATTACCACAGTCTTGTTAATCCACTTGCGGTTTTGTACAGCAAGATGATTTTCAATGCCCTCTTGAGCATTTTGATCTCCGTCATAGCCTTTACTGTCTTTTCAGTACTACTTGGCTACCCCAAATGGGATGTGTCGCTATACGCCATTCTTGTCCTGTTTTTTGCCATTGGCCTTGGTTTTCTGTTTACGGTCATTTCTGCCATTGCTTCAAAAACCAAAGGAGGCGGCATACTTATGCCTTTGCTTAGCTTTCCGTTAATTATACCCATGATCGTAGTTGGGGTTGCCGCAGGTGCACATTTAGTGATGGGCGATTCCGAAAACTTTATTCAAAATGCCGGCATCATGGCACTCATCGATGTGATGCTCTTTGTACTGTCGTCTGTGGTGTTTAAGTTTTTATGGCAGGATTGATAAATCCATTCAAGACCTAAACCTCTGTCAGCACCTTATGACCTTTTAGGTTGTCTACTCCCCAGGTTTCTAGTTCTTCTTTGCTCCATAGATCTGGAAAGAAAATACGTCGTTGATAACGCGGGTGCATGTATTTATGCCAATCACTACCTCCGGTTGCTTTTACCTTTTTCTTTCCGCTATCAAGGTATTGAGCGGCAGCTTTATAATGGTGCATCACCCAATCCACATTCACCGTATGATCGTAATGCCTCATTTCATTCACGAGCTCCACATTTTTTTGATACGCTTCAGGAAGCTGCTTAAATTTCGTCCAGAGGTTGATTTCATTATACTCTTCCATAAACGAAATCAGCTTTACGCGATACTTCAGTTCAAAGTTTGACACCAGCATACTTTTTTCTCCGGTTTCATAGTTCTTACCAGCAGCTTGCCAATACATGTGTTCAAATGCATGGTCATAAGGCGTCTCGCGATCAATGTCTTTTCGAAACCGAAAATCGATTAGGTTAATAAGTTCAGTTGATGCAATTTCTATTTGGCGGTACTGTGCACTTTGGAATCCGCTCGCAGGGGTTAGGGTGTCTCTAAACTTCATGTATTGAGCAATCTCCATGCCCTTTCCCATAATATCGAATGAGCTGGAGAGCATGTCGAAATATCGACTCACACGAGCCAAATGCATACTAAATTTTTCAGGTTTAATGTCATCCTGTTTGCTCACTTGTTCAATTTCCCAAAGAATCATCTTAAACAACAATTCATTGATTTGATGATACATAATAAACACCATCTCATCAGGCAAATTCGTTCTCTTTATTTGTAAGGAGAGTAACGCGTCGACATTGGCAAAATCCCAATAAGTCATGGACTCTGAGTGGAGCAAGCCGGATAGATACACATCCGGATTCTGACCCATCGCTTCATATTTTTGGTCTATCGCCGCTAGTAATTCTTCTCTTGTCATTGTTTTCGTTTTCGAGCTACAATTATAACCTTCCTCTTTGTTCTTGTTCGGCTTCTATGATCCCAAATAGTGCTTTAAATTCTCCTTTTCCAAAAGATTGGGCCCATTTCGATGAATTAATTCAAAAATAAGCATGTCTCTATAGAATAATGGTTGGGTAAAAATGAATAGCAAACACCCCGTACCATACAGGTAGACTACACGTTAGGCGTCGTTAAAAAACAACTTGTCGAATCCCAATGCCCAGTCTAAGACAAAATGTGAATGATCATTTTTATCCGTCTTGTTTTATAGGAGGTCTAATGTGCACCGTAGCGATGACAGGTAATTAATGTAAGAATTAACGACCTTTGCACGATGAATCACGATAAGGCTATTTTACTTATTTTGGATGGATGGGGAATCGGCAAAAAAGACCATTCTGATGCTGTTTTCAGTGCTGACACTCCCTACATGGACCATTTAATGGCCACTCAACCGACTACAACACTTAAGACATTTGGCGAGAACGTCGGATTACCTGTTGGACAAATGGGGAATTCTGAAGTCGGACATTTAAACATAGGTGCGGGTCGGATTGTCTATCAAATGCTCATGTTGATTAACCAATCGTTTGAGGACAAAAGCATTTTAAAAAAAGAACCGTTTCAAAAACTGGTTCGTTTGGCCAAGGAAAGTGGCAAGAAGATTCATTTGATGGGTTTGGTAAGCGACGGAGGTGTGCACAGCAGTGATGAACATCTAAAGAATATTTGTAAAATTTTGACGGCAGAAGGTTTGGACAACCAAACGTTTATTCATGCTTTTCTTGATGGACGGGATTGTGACCCCAAAAGTGGAAAACAATTCATTCGAGATTTACTAAATGACCAACGTCTTGGAAAAGTTCGGTTAGCCAGCGTTATAGGGCGGTATTACGCCATGGACCGGGACAAGCGATGGGAACGCATAAAATTGGCCTACGATGCCATGACTAAAGGTATCGGACAAAAAACACAAGACCCTATTTTTGCCATAGAAACCTCTTATCAAAACGGCATTACCGACGAGTTTGTTAAACCGATAATCCTAACGGACGACCAGGGTGAACCTGTTGGCTCCATGCAAGACGACGATCTGGTATTATGCTTCAATTTTAGAACCGACCGAGGACGTGAAATAACCATGGCGCTTACGCAGGAGGAGTTTGTTGCACATCAAATGTCTCCCCTAAACCTTAAGTACTTTACGATGACTCAGTATGACAAAACGTTTAAAAACGTCGATGTCATATTCAACAAGAGTGATCTCAAGGGAACTCTTGGCGAGCATGTTTCCAATCTCGGGTTAACCCAGATACGAGCTGCAGAAACAGAAAAATATCCTCACGTCACCTTTTTCTTTAGCGGAGGACGAGAACTTGAATTTGAAGGTGAACAACGGATTTTGGTTAGTTCTCCTAAAGTAGCAACCTACGATTTACAACCCGAAATGAGTGCAATTGAACTTAAAGACAAGGTGAAGGCCGCCATTGAAACAAACCAGGTTGACTTCTTTTGTATAAACTTTGCCAATCCAGACATGGTAGGCCATACGGGTGTTTTTAGTGCGATAAAGAAGGCATGTACAACAGTTGACGGTTGCGTTAAAGAACTTGTTGAAACTGCACGCAAACTGGACTACAAAATGATCATTATTGCTGACCATGGAAACGCAGATTTTGCTGTAAATCCGGATGGCAGTCCGAATACTGCCCACAGTCTAAACCTCGTTCCATGTATCATTTTGGGGGAAGACAATATTCAAATTCAACCAGGCAAGCTTGCTGACGTAGCACCTTCTATATTAAAACTAATGAAAGTCAACCAACCTACCGAAATGACAGGTCAACCTCTTTTTTAAACCATGAAAACACAAAAAATAAAAATCAAAGTCGTACAACTGGGAGATGAAGGTTGTCACATTTTTTGCACGGCGAGAATCAATGGCCAAAAAGCTCGTGTTTTGATTGATACGGGAGCCAGTAAAAGTGTCCTTTCAACAGAATTTGCTTCTTCTATTAAAAAGCTCAAGTACATAAAACCTTCTGAAGAAAACCAAACCTCTGGAATTGGGCCAGGCGTGGTAGATACTCGTTTTGCACGATTAAAAAAAGTTGAATTCAAAAACCTAACGGTTAAGAATCTGATTGTCGGTACCATCGATGTGAGTCATGTCAAAAAGCTATATAAAAGCTTAAACGTCAAACCTTTCGATTTCATTCTTGGCGGAGAAGTTTTAGAAATGCACAATGCTAAAATCGACTATAAGCTAAAAATAATGAGTCTGGGATAAAAGGCCTAACATTCTTGGTTTCCGATTAACTTTGCTGACAATGGACAAGAGGATTGTGGTTACAGGTGCTGCGGGCTTTATTGGAAGCTGTATGGCACACCACCTGCAAAGGCAGGGCAATGTGAAGCTTATTTTGGTAGACGACTTTACAAACACAGACAAGTCCAAAAACCTCATCGGATTAGAAGGAGCTGAATACATCGACCGGAGCGACTTTATATCTAAACCTGACCATAAGGGCTATGACGCCATCATCCATTTGGGTGCCCGAACCGACACCACAGAATTCGATTCCAGCATTTTTGATGAGTTAAATGTAGCTTACTCCAAAACCCTTTGGACCCATTGCGTCCAAAACGAAATTCCATTTATATATGCTTCTTCAGCAGCCACTTACGGGGATGGCAATCTCGGATTTGACGACGATATGACTGCCATGGAAAGCCTCAAACCATTAAACCCATATGGCCAGAGCAAACTGGACTTCGACATTTGGGCTGCAAACCAGGATCAAAAACCACCGTTTTGGGTAGGACTCAAGTTTTTTAACGTATTCGGTCCGAATGAATATCACAAAGGCCGTATGGCTTCAGTGGTGTTTCATACGTTTAACCAAATCAACGAAACCGGAAAAATGAAGCTGTTTCAATCGCACAACCCCGATTTTGAACATGGAGGCCAAACGCGCGATTTCATATACGTCAAAGACGTTATCCGCGTAATTGATTTCTGGCTTAATCATCAAAAAAATTCGGGCGTATATAATTTAGGGACCGGACAGCCACGAACGTTTAATGACCTGGCGAGAGCCACGTTCAATGCATTAAATCTTGAACCCCAAATTGAATACATACCTACACCAGAAGACATCCGGGATAAATACCAGTATTATACCAATGCCAAAATGGAACGAAGCTTGCAGGCTGGTTATCGTCTTGGGTTTACCAGTTTGGAAGATGCTGTCTCTGATTATGTCTTAAACCATCTGGCCCTCAAACAGAATTTTTAATCCTTGTATAGAAAAATTGCCATATCGATACTGATTCTAGTTGCTGGGATATTGTTCTTACTAGCCAACAGGTCTTCGGCAGAACATATTGACGATGATCAACTTAAGCATGAACGCGTACGGTCAACCAACGAGTTCCTCTCTAATCTGATTATAGAATCAGAGAGCCTTTTGGACTCTGTCGATAAGAAGAAATCATATCTGCAAGGCCACGATAATTGGTCATATTTCGAATGGGACAACGGTATCTCCTTTTGGACAACCAATGAATGGATGCCAGATAGCAGTGCATTCAATGTAACAGACCCTGACCTTTTTCAACATAAAAGCGGCTGGGATTTAATCATTCCGGTGGACGGTGGCAAAGGATTATTGACACGAAAATTGACCCGCAAAGAGTCTGGACAATTTGATTATCAAAACGATATTCCGCCTCTTAAAAATCTTCAATTTGAAATTCTTAACAAGGAAACGGAGTACAGTCTTCAAGAAGGACGAGCCTATTTAAACTTTTTTGGGAAATCCAATCATAAGAAAAACGCAGGCAAAAAACACCTTTGGGTATTTGGTTTGTTAATGCTTGCAGCCGTTATTTCTTTTAATTTTTGGAGATTAGGCAGTCTTATTACGGTAGGAGTCACTATGGCCGCTCGAATTCTAAGTTTGAAGGGGATGGCTTACAATGGCTTAGATCAGATTTCGGTATTTGATCCCATGATATTTGCCAGTTCAGAGCTTCTACCCTCCCTCGGAGATTTAATGCTGCATGTTGTTACGGGGCTTGTTATCGTTCTGGCGTTGGTTTCAGTTTTGGATAAATTGTCATTTAAGTCCAGACCAATCGCATGGATCATTTTATCAATAAGCGTCTTATGTGCACTCTTTGGTGCAGATTTAATTCGATCGTTGATTGTCAATATGGTCCTTAACTCAAACATTTCTTTTGACATTACGCATCTCTCTTCTATAAACATATACACCATACTTTCTGCTACTCTTATGGCCACTGTGTTTTGGCTATGGTATGTCGTCATATCAGGCTTGTTAAAAACCATACTAAGCCAACCCATAAAAACATCACATGCCTTCCTAATTTTTCTAGGTGGTGTCATCGCCTTTTTTGCATTTCAGATGGCTGATGCCGATCGCAGTTTGTCTGGATTAGTGCCATCCATACTGTTCACCTTTGCCTCGTTGGCCTTATTGTTTTGGGCGCACTTCAAATCAAAGAGGCAGGTAGGTTTGTACAAATACGTCACCTTCATTCTCCTTTTCTCCTTTTTCTATTCAACAACGCTTAACGTTTATCAGAAACACAGAGAAGAAGAATACCTAAACCTTTATGCTTCCAAGCTCATTTCGAACAAAGATGTACAAGCTGAGTTTCTTTTTAAAGAAATGGAAAATAACCTGGCCCAACGATTTTTACAGCCCGAAGATTTTGAAGCGTTTAGCAACAAAAAAGAGTATTTTGAGAAGCGGTTGCGACGGTTGTATTTCTCAGGCTATTTAGACAAATACAATCTGTTGGTGTTGAGTTTTGACTCCATTGGAAACAACATCAACTCAAGTACACTTTACAACGTAGAAGATCTCAATGAAATCTATAATTACAAGTCATTTCCGACCCTCAGTAATCACTTTTATCAGGTAAAAAGTGATCGAATCTTTAACGGGTATTTGGCCAAATTTGAAAATTGCGATCTCAACGGTCATTACGGCAGTGTCTTTATTCTACTTGAACCCAAGTTTATCCAAAGTTCGTATGAATATCCTCAGCTTGTAACCAAGAAAAAGGATAGTAAAATTTTTGACCTCGACGACTATTCATATTCACTTTATAGCAATGGATTACTGCTCAACCAAAAAGGGACATACCCGTATAACCTACACTACGATTCCACACATTTTCAAACGTCAAACACTCTATTTGACCGAAATTCATTCCGTCATTTCGTAAGTCACCAGGAAGGGGCCATTGTTGTATTGAGTCATCCCAATAATAGGTTCAAGTCATCGATAAGTACATTTAGCTTCTCGTTTGTCTTTTTTATTCTCCTGTTCGCATGTTTTGGGTTGCTGTGGGTTCTGTCCATATTTGTTCAACAATTTTTCATTAAGCAGTGGTCATCAACGAAACGCTTTAAAGACTTTAAATTTAATCGTCAACAGCAGTTAGCTAAGTTGGGCATAGAGCAGGTCTATTTAAGTACTCGAATTCGACTATCGATGGTTTCTCTGGTTTTTGCCGGTTTATTGGTTTCCATATATGTAACGATTCAATTTATTCAGATTAACCACCAAATCAGATCTGAGAATGAGCTGATGTACAAGATTCGTGAGGTGGCTAATCAACTCCAAAACGAAGTAAATTTCTCTAAAAAATTAAGAAATCCTGAATCCCGCCAACTCATCGTGAATGAGATCGGGGATGTACATAAAATTGACGCGAACCTGTATGACAGTTCTGGTATTTTGTTGGCGTCGAGTATTGAGGATATATACCGCCAGGGTTTGTCTGCACCTCGGATGAATCCAGGGGCTCTTGAAGTTTTCAGAAGCCAAAGAACCTCGCAATTGGTGCATTCAGAGCGCATTCGGAATTTAACCTTCACCTCGGCTTATTTACCTCTGGTAAACGATAAACGCTCTGTTATTGCCTATCTCAATCTACCTTACTATTCGAGACAAAATGAGCTGAGCAACGAAATATCCTCGTATACGGTAACCTTTGTCAATCTATATCTGTTTTTGATTCTTATTGCCATTGCTCTGGCATACATCGTTTCCCAACGAATCAGTAAACCTCTTCAAATCATACGTGAGAAGATGTCGCAAACGGGTTTACAAACGAACGAGCTCATAGAATGGAAACAAAATGACGAGATCGGACGATTGGTTAAGCAATACAACAAAATGGTTATGCAACTTGGGGATAGTGCACAAAAACTAAGCGAGAGTGAGCGTGAAGGAGCCTGGAAAGAAATGGCCAGACAGGTGGCCCACGAAATCAAGAATCCATTAACCCCCATGAAACTTAACGTACAACACTTGCAGCGAGCCTGGTCTGACAACAGTGATCGATTGGAAGATACCTTCAACCGGGTTACGGGTGTCCTTATTGAGCAGATAGACAGTTTGTCCAAATTGGCGACGGAATTCTCTTCATTCGCCAAAATGCCCGTTAACAATTTTGAGAACTGCAATCTTGGCAACAGTTTGCTCAGTACCATTACCCTATTTGAAAAAAGCGAAAATGTGGACTTTTTGTACAACGACGAGCTACCTCGGATTATCGTATTTGCCGACCGGGAGCAATTAGGCCGTGTTTTTAACAATGTGATCAAAAACGCAATACAATCCATTCCTGAAAACCGAAAAGGCTTGATTAAAATCGATGTGCAGGTTATTGACCAAACCGTTCGAGTAGACATAATTGACAATGGAAAAGGAATCAAAAAAGAAGACATGTCCCACGTATTTGTACCTAACTTTAGTACAAAAAATAGTGGTATGGGCCTTGGATTGGCCATTACTCGAAAAATGCTGGAAGCGGCCGATGGGAAAATTTGGTTTACATCAGAAATAAATAAGGGCAGTACCTTCTCGTTACAATGGCCAATTGTGACCAATTGATTTCTTTCAATTGTTGTACTTTCGAAAAAAAAAGAATGAAAAACCTGTTTTATATTTTCGCTGTATTTACCCTGGCGGTTAGTTTTAATGCCTGTGAGAAAGATGTAGAACCTGTTATCGATAACACCAATAATGAATCTGGTGAGACCCTAATTGAGATATCGACTGATTTTGGTACGATGTATATCTATTTGTATAAAGGCACACCTCTTCACCGAGAGAATTTTATCAAATTAGTATCTGAAGGATTTTATGACCAAACGGAGTTTCATCGAATCATTCCAAATTTTATGATTCAGGGCGGTGACCCAAATAGCAAGGACGACGATCGTACCAATGACGGTTTCGGCGGACCTCCGTACACCATTGCAGCGGAAATTGACACCAGTTTATACAAACACGATTTGGGTGCTATCGCGGCGGCAAGAAAAGGTGATGGCGTCAATCCGGAAAGACGATCTAGCGGCAGCCAATTTTACATCGTAGTTAGCGAGGCCGGGACACTTCAGTTAAACGACAAGTACACCGTATTTGGTAAAGTAATTCAAGGTTTGAATGCTGCCGAGGATATTGTATTGCAACCTAGAAATTCGAATAATCTACCCAACACACGCATTCCAATGACCATGAAGATTCTCAAAAAAACAGCTAAAGAGATTCTTGACGAATTTGGTTATGAGGTTGAGCAATAAGGTAAACTTCGATCCTACCATAAGCTAACTTCCCACAATCAGGGAAATGATTGCGATATCATTGCGCGACCAACAGATTTTAGTGCAATAGTCGAAATCTATCCTCTTTCCGTGGAAATCACAGGCCTTAAAGTACAACACAAGCCCATATTTCTTCCTATTTTCGCGACTTCCTAAATTGCATTGTATACACCCATGTCCGAAGCACATTACAACCACCGATTCATTGAGCATAAATGGCAACAGAACTGGCGCGAGTCAAAACTCTACAAGGTTGACAACAAATCAACCAAACCCGCCTATTATGTCCTGGACATGTTTCCATATCCTTCTGGTGCCGGCCTACATGTTGGCCACCCCTTAGGCTATATTGCATCGGACATTGTAAGCCGATTTAAGAGACAAAAAGGCTTTAATGTGTTGCATCCCATGGGGTATGACGCCTTCGGTTTGCCGGCAGAGCAATATGCCATTCAGACCGGACAACATCCTGCAAAAACGACCGAAGAGAACATCAATAGGTACCGTCAGCAAATGGACCGCATTGGGTTTTCGTTTGACTGGGACCGGGAAGTACGCACATGTGACGCTCCATATTACAAATGGACACAATGGATTTTCATGCAATTGTTTAGCCATTGGTACAACTTGAATTCGAATAAAGCCGAACACGTTGACAACCTGGTAGCTATCTTCGAAAACGAGGGCAACATAAATGTACAACACTCTGGTGGTGAGGTCGCTCCATTTATAGCCGAAGAATGGCTCGACTATGATGCCAGTCAAAAAGAAGCCGTTTTGCAACACTATCGGTTGGCTTTTATTCAGGAAACCACGGTGAACTGGTGTGAAGCTTTGGGAACGGTATTGGCAAACGAAGAAGTTAAAGATGGTAAATCAGAGCGAGGTGGCCATCCGGTCATTAAGAAACCGATGAAGCAATGGTTTCTAAGAATTACCACCTACGCAGAACGACTGCTGGAAGGACTGGAAAATATTGACTGGTCAGACTCTATAAAAGAAATTCAACGAAACTGGATCGGACGAAGTGAAGGGGCATCTGTTCATTTCAAAATTGCGGACGATGCTTCAAATCGATCTCTTGAAATATTTACAACCCGGCCAGACACCATATTTGGAGCAACTTTTATGGTTGTGGCTCCAGAACATGAGTGGGTAAATGACTTAATCACTCCGGAATATAATAAGGAGGCCTCAACCTACGTAGAGTGGGCTAAGAATCGGTCAGAACGAGAGCGAATGAGCGATGTAAAGAACGTAACCGGAGTTTTTACGGGTTCGTACTGCGTCCATCCGTTTACAGGTAAAAAAATTCCTATTTGGGTAGCAGATTATGTTCTGGGTGGATATGGAACAGGTGCAGTTATGGCGGTTCCTGCTCACGACAGCCGTGACCATGCTTTTGCCAAGAAATTTGGCCTGGAAATCATCCAGGTTATTGCCAACGACGAAGCCAATGTTCAGGAAGAATCATTCGACACTAAAGTTGGAACGTGCATTAACTCGGATTTCCTTAACGGAATTGAGGTTATGCTTGCGATCAAAACAACGATAGAACACATAGAGGATAAGAAACTAGGTAAGGCACGGGTCAATTTTAAATTAAGAGATGCAGGTTTTGGACGTCAACGGTATTGGGGTGAGCCCATTCCGGTGGTGTACAAAAATGGTCTACCTACGTTGATTTCTGACTCGGAGCTTCCATTGACCTTACCTGACGTAGAAAGTTACAAGCCTACTGGAACAGGAGAATCTCCATTGGCCGCTATGGAAGAATGGGTCAACACACCAGAAGGTGTGCGCGAAACCGACACTATGCCCGGTTGGGCGGGTAGCAGTTGGTATTTTTTGCGATATATGGACCCATCCAACGACCAGGTTATCGCTTCGAGAGATGCCATAAATTATTGGGGTCAGGTTGACTTTTATGTGGGTGGTGCGGAGCACGCAACAGGACACTTGTTATACAGTCGTTTCTGGACCAAATTTTTAGCTGATATTGGATTTCTTCCGTTTGACGAACCGTTTAAGAAACTTGTCAATCAGGGAATGATTCAGGGTGTGGTTGAAACCCTGTACCTGAAAAAAGAAAAAACAAATGGGAAGAACCATTTTGTTAGTTCTGATCTCGTTAAGAAGGAAGAAGATTTTACCCCCATACCGGTGTTGGTTGACTTCGTTTCGGACTATGAAAAAACGGACTCACCTTCCTATCTTGATCAAGACGGATTGAAGAAATTTGTGGACTGGTTGGCAGGCTACGAAGATGCCGTGTTTGAATGCAGCAATGGAGTCTTTCAAAATGATTTGTTTGAAGGAAAGAAGAAGGCTTTAGATCCTATCTTCTACACGCATTCTTCTATAGGCAAAATGTCCAAGTCTCTCTTTAATGTGGTTAATCCAGACGATATCTGCGAAGAATATGGAGCGGACGCTCTTCGTCTTTATGAAATGTTTTTAGGCCCGTTAGAAGATGCAAAACCCTGGAGCATAAGTGGTATTGACGGCGTATACCGTTTTCTTAAAAAGACCTGGAAATTATTCGTCGACAAAGAAGGACAATACATTCCAACGTCAGGAGAAACTGACAAGAAGTCGCTAAAGACGTTGCATGCAACCATTAAGAAAATTACCGAAGATATTGGTCGGATTTCTTTAAATACCTGCGTAAGCACGTTTATGATAGCGGTCAATGAGTTTACAGAACAGAAATGCAACAATAAAGATATTTTGGAGCAGTTCCTGATATTACTGTCTCCTTTTGCACCTCACATTACGGAAGAATTATGGGAGAAAGGGGATAACAACGAGTCTATCTCTCTTGCCCAATGGCCAAAGTTGGATGCTGCACATTTGGTTGAAGACAGCAAGAATTATCCGATTTCAATCAATGGCAAAATGCGGCTAAACCTTGAGTTGTCTTTGAGCTTGAGTAAGGATGAAATTGAAT
>CAYZWM010000120.1:0-1707 GCA_964482155.1 uncultured Chitinophagaceae bacterium
ATGGCCGCCCTCTTTTTGATCCTTTTATCTGGGGATTTATGGTTTTATCCTGGCAAGATCATGGGAGATGCGACGTTATCGTATAGAAGCATTTTCCCGTTGCTCAATGAAGCTAAAAAAGATTTTAATCAAGAACCGTTTTACACCTACGCGCCATTGAGCAACCCTTCGGTGGATAGTAGACTTTGTTGTTCGGATAATGACTATCAACCGCTCTACTCGATCAATTTCGAGGATTCTGCCCGATATGTCATAGTTTCCAATATCAGCGGTGATTTTAGTGCTCGTGAACTTCAAACGTTGAAAGACTCGTGGCCTGTAAAAGTCTATGAGAAACGTCACGTTTATTTAGAAGTGTACAATAACCCTCGTTTAGTCGTTAAACCCATTACAGGTCCTAAACGCAAAATTGGGAAACTCGAAGAATGGATGATTTGGTTAAAACATAAGATAAAAGGTAAAAACAGCGTTTAGGTTTGGCACGAGTTTTGAACTTTAAATAGAAAGGAAGATTATGAAAAAAATGGTTTGTATCCTGTTTGCTTCAATGATGTTCATCGCAGGTTTTGCCCAGTCTGACTCGACTAAGGCTAAAACGAAGCCCGTAAATATGGATTCCATAGAAGTTGTTCGCGTTATAGTTGATTCCGTGAGCGGAGATACGTTGCTTTTTTATCGTTTTGAAGAAGTCGTTCTAAGAGATTTTAACACGCCAGAGCAGCGCAAGAATTATCGTCGATTAAAATACAACGTAAAAAAGGTCATGCCTTACGCTAAACTTGCAGCCTTTCGTCTTCAGATGATGGAAGACAATTTACTCCTTATTAACGATTCAAAAGCGCGAGAGAAGTATATAAAAGAAACGGAAAAGTCCTTAAAAAATGATTTCATGGAAACCCTAAAAGGTTTTAGCCGATCTCAAGGCCTGTTACTCATTAAGTTAATGCATCGCGAAACTGGAAAAACTACCTACGACATTCTCAAAGGGTATCGAGGTAGCGTAGAGACTTTTTACTGGAGTGCATTTGCCAAAATGTATAATGCAAACCTCAAGCAGGAATACGACCCAATAGTGGACTATCAATTGGATATGATCATCAAAGCTTATCATTTAGAATAAGCAGAATATTGTCATTCAGCCTCAACAAATTAATGGGTAGATTTGTTGCATCAACATGACGGCTCAAAAATTAGACATTCTAGCCTTTGCGGCTCATCCTGACGACGCTGAGTTGGCCTGTTCAGGGACTCTTCTTAAACACATTGCCCTCGGGTACAAAGTTGGCATAATCGATCTTACACAAGGCGACCTGGGTACACGCGGCACCATAGAAATTCGAGCAAAAGAAGCGGAGGATTCTTCCAAAATTCTCGGTCTTTCAGCACGTGAAAATCTTAAAATGCCCGATGGTTTTTTCGACCAATCGGACGAGAACCTTAAAAAGGTCATTTACGCAATTCGCAAGTACCAGCCTGAAATTATCCTGGTTAACGCTGTTGAGGATCGCCATCCCGACCATGGCAGAGGCTCACGTATTGTTACAAGAGCAAGTTTTCTAAGCGGCTTAGCCAAAATTCAGACCATCCAAGACGGTACGCCTCAAACCCCCTGGAGACCAAAAAATTGTTACCATTACATCCAGTTTAGATACATTAAACCTGACTTTGTCGTGGACGTTTCTGATGTTTGGCAAACCAAACTTGAGG
>CAYZWM010000120.1:1737-12513 GCA_964482155.1 uncultured Chitinophagaceae bacterium
AAAAGGCATTTAAAAGTCAATTCTTTGATCAAAATTCTGATGAACCACAGACTTTAATTGCCTCAAAAAACTTTTTGAGTTATGTGGAGGCACGGGCTAGAGAATTTGGAGCTTCCATTGAAGTTGAGTTTGGAGAAGGATTTACAGTAGAACGACCACTGGCCGTTTCCAATTTATTAAAGCTCTAATAATTTCTAGCGTATAAGCGTAAAGCCTTTTTTATGATGAACACGTGAGCCGTGTATCGAAAGTGCTTCCAGGTGTACAACATAAATTCCGGGTGGTGCAAGTTGCCCATTTTGCATAACCCCGTCCCACACATAAATATTTCGCTCTCCAGCCAATGCTGTGTTAACCGGAAATGAAACTATTCTTCCAAGTTGATCAAACACTCGAATATTGACATTCATATCCCTATCTGGTGGGGTAAAATGAATGAGTAATGCATCGTTATAACCGTCTCCATTGGGTGAAATAGGATCTGGACCAAGCGAAAACCCGTCTGTTTCTTTTTCTAATCGAATAAACTGTGAATTCCGATAGCCTGGAGTTGCATAATTTTCGACGTATGAAGCAGACGTCCAGTTTCCAGGGTCATCCGTCTTTTGAACAAAGCTCCTTCTTTCGAGGCTCACACCCTCTTCATTTGTGATTAACTCAAAATGCATCTCGTCCGAATATGACAACCCATCAATCTCTACCCCGGTTTTAGTTGTTAGATAAATATTCCCAGAATCATTAGGCATTGGAGGCAAACTCAGGGTCTCCAAGATTTGTCGCCCTTTAGAACGAGGATATTGGTGTTGAATCGATTCTGCATTGGACGTCAGCACCACATAATCGCCAGGAAAAATCAAGTATGATCTATCAACAACCGGTTTAAAATCCGTCCAATCACCCTGGTCACCTTTACGAGCAACAAACAGGTCAGACAGATCAAGTATCTTCTTGCCATGATTATATATTTCAACAAAATCGACTCCGCCTTTTATGGGATTAAATAAAATTTCGTTGACCAAAAGGTCTTTTTCGCTCATCTGTTCAGGAATTGCGATGCGTGTACGCTCCTTTAATAGCCTATTCCCTGCGCAATCCATAATGTTCGAGACCAACACCTCATAAGGCTCACCCAATTCAAATTTGTTTTCCGTTGTTAATCTGATGGCCTTATAATTTGGCATATCAATCTCTTTAATCTGGTGTCCAATAATGTTAAAATCGGACACATCAGGGTGGTAAGACATGATGGATTCGCTAAAATTCAATTCGACCGTTTGCCAGCCCGTAATGGTGGCATACGTCAACGTAGGAGCTTCGAAATCCCCATTTACTTCATTGATGGAGTTCAACGCTCCAGGTGTTCCACCGCGTGTATCCCTGCTCGAATTCCAATTCTCTCTTCCACCACATGGTTGAGTCAAATCTCTTAATTCCAGGCTCCAACCTCCAGTTTGCTTCCAGGTTTCCCGATGCCAATCCGTGCTATATTTGACATGACTTATGACCTGATTTCTGCTATTGTACAATGTCAAACTGTCTCCAGAATTGTTGAGTGTGGGCATAGAGTTTACCGGCAAAACCGCTCCAAAATCAGCCATTGCCGATGCAACCTTTTCATCGCAAAGCACAACGAATGTTTGAGGCATAAGGGCAAAACTGTCGAGCAAGACTGTTCTTGATGCATCTCCAATAGACCAGTTGTTCAAATTGATTGGTTTATCGCTGTTGTTAAACAATTCTAGATATTCAACGTTGGGTAGATCAATAGATGGAACAGGATCAGACATAATTTCAGTAATAAGCACATCAAAAAGCTGAGCCACCTCGGGTTCTTTGTATCCAAAACGAACTGTTGTGTCAACCATTTTATTTCCATTCAAATCATACACACCCTGTATCGACAATTGATAGTTTCCAGTTTTTAATCGCTCCATAAAAAAAAGTTCTATGGATAATGAATCCGCATTTATTCGGGCGGGAAATTATTGTCCAGGTCGAAATTGGTAACCACCAATTTCGTCTGATTAATAGTTTGATCAAACTCAAGTACGATGGAAGTATCTGAATCAACCCTTAGTTTTTTAAGTCCCGGGGGTACGCTATCGATTCGGATTGGTCCAAAATAGAAGTTATCGAACCTATGTTTGTTGTGGAACGAGACCACCGATTGACGAACGACGAGACCTGTATATCCAAAAGCACTATAGGTTTGATCACGTATCGCATCCAGGGACACATAAACACCATCGAAGCCTTTATCATAACTTACGAACCAGGTGCCGAATGAGTCTCGTACGACCTTTATTTTGCCTTTAAAATTGTGCGTCTCTTTATCTAAACCATCAACGAGCAAAACAGGTTTTCTTAATGTGTCTCTTCGGTATAGGGCGATTTCGTCTTTCGACCCGCCAATCCGTAAAAAATAACCCGATGCATCTTTGGCTCCACTCGAATTCATGCCAAGCAGCACGTCGACGTAATTTGCAGATGATGTTGAAAACGACAGAAAAATATCACAACACCACTCATTTGTCTTATTTAATGTGATTGGCGTGCTTAAATAGAATGTGTCGTTAACCGTATTGTTATTGGTTCTTAACCCACCATTAGAATTAATAAACTTTGACAAATCTCCAGACCAGGTCGGATGGGTTGTTAGATCATTATCATCAAAATTCTCATCAATGTTAAACTCCAGGCCAACTGCAGAGTAAAAAAAAGCGCATAGTGTTGTCGCGAAAACGACATAATTAAATGTTTTCATGGTGGTTAGAATGGTTATTCTCCCCAAAAGTAATAAAGAAGTCTAAAAAGGGCATTATTTAGACTAATTTTGCCGTCTTGTAAAAAAATTGGCAGCGAAGAAAGACATATTTGAGCACGGCTCGATCGATATCATTGGAGCACGGGAGCACAACCTGAAAAACATAGACCTATCTATTCCACGAGGCAAACTGGTCGTGTTTACAGGACTTAGCGGAAGTGGCAAATCATCTCTGGCATTTGACACCATTTTTGCCGAAGGCCAACGCCGCTATATGGACACTTTCTCGGCCTATGCCC
The DNA here is from genome assembly GCA_964482155.1 of uncultured Chitinophagaceae bacterium. GTDB lineage: Bacteria > Bacteroidota > Bacteroidia > NS11-12g > UBA9320 > UBA987. Next base: position 4,801 of record CAYZWM010000120.1, read on the forward strand.
GACAATTTATTGGTGACATGAAACGTCCGGACGTAGACAAAATTGAAGGTCTTAGTCCAGTGATCGCTATTGAACAGAAAACAGTTAGCAAAAATCCAAGATCTACGGTCGGAACTATTACAGAGATTTATGATTTCTTAAGACTTTTATACGCCCGGGCCGGTGTAGCCTATAGTTACCTTTCCAATAATCGTATGACACGGTTTTCTGAAGACCAGGTCATCAATCTCATCTTGTCCAACTTTGATCGAAAAAAAGTAGCCGTATTGGCTCCAATTGTCAAAGGAAGAAAAGGGCACTACCGTGAGCTTTTTGAACAATATGCTAAAAAAGGATACGCCAAGATGCGGGTAGATGGGGAAATTATTCGGATTGAACCCGGCATGCAATTGGATCGATACAAAGTCCACGATATCGAATTGGTTATTGATCGTATCGAAGTTGCGGCAGACAATAGATTTCGGGTTACCGAATCTGTTAAAGCTGGATTAAAGGCGGGTAACGGCATTATCATGCTGTTTGATTTCGAAACGGAAGAAATTCAGCATTTCAGCAAAAACCTTATGGATGCTGAAACCGGATTGGCCTACGATGAACCTCAGCCAAATACATTTTCTTTTAACTCACCCTATGGTGCTTGTACGAAGTGTCATGGTTTGGGAACCTTAGCCGACATCGAAGAAGATTTAATTATTCCTAACCCAAAGTTGAGCATCAACAAAGGAGGAATCGCCCCTATTGGATTATACCGCTCAAACTGGACGTTTACCCAGCTGCGGGCCATGGCCAAAAAAATGAAATTTAGTTTGGCTGATCCGATTCATAAATTGAGTCGTGAATCTCTTGAAGCAGTCCTGTATGGAAGCGAGGAGAAGTTTGAAGTAACCTACACGTATTCTGGTGGTGGACAACAGACTTACGAAACTGCATTTAAAGGAGTTATTCCAATGGTTCAGCATTCCTATTTGCAAAAATCACATGACAGTCTGCATCAATGGGCGGACGAGTTTATGGTGATGAGGACCTGTCCTGAATGTGAGGGGTTTAGGCTGAAAAAAGAATCGCTACACTATTTCATTGCAAAAAAGCATATTGGCCAGTTAGGTGAGATGAACATTTCCGAGTTGGAGGAGTGGCTCAACAACCTGGATTCGAAACTAAACGAAAGACAAAAAACGATAGCCACCGAACTTCTCAAAGAGATTAAGGGTCGAATTGGCTTTTTAACCAACGTTGGGTTGGGTTACCTAAGCCTTAACAACCCGGCAAGAACCCTTTCAGGAGGTGAGGCTCAACGAATTCGTCTGGCTACTCAAATCGGTTCACAATTAGAAGAGGTTTTATACATTCTTGACGAACCCAGTATTGGCCTTCATCAGCGTGATAATATGCGATTAATTGATTCGCTGAAAAGACTACGGGACGTTGGCAACTCGGTCATTGTTGTTGAACACGACAAGGAAATGATCATGGAAAGTGACTTCGTGGTTGATATTGGTCCAAGAGCCGGTAAACAGGGTGGCTCAATTATGGCATCGGGTAGCTGGGACTCAATCAAATCCATCAAGACGTTAACTTCAGATTACCTTGGAGGTAAAAAAGAGATTGAGGTTCCCAAGAAACGAAGAAAGGGAAATGGTAAAAAGATTAGCCTGAAAGGATGTACAGGAAACAACTTAAAAGGAGTAGATGTAGATTTTCCACTGGGAAAATTTATCTGCGTTACAGGAGTTTCTGGTAGTGGTAAGAGCTCATTAGTTAATGAGACGTTACATCCGATACTTGCCGAGCATGTATATAATTCCAGAAAAAAGCCACTGGGATATAAAAAGATCACCGGCATAACCAGCATTGACAAGGTTATTAAGATTGATCAGTCCCCTATTGGCCGTTCACCACGATCAAATCCGGCCACGTATGTGGGATTCTTTACGGACATTAGAAACCTGTTCAGCGAGCTTCCTGAGGCCAAAATAAGAGGGTATAAACCTGGAAGGTTTTCGTTTAATGTCAAAGGTGGGCGATGCGAAACGTGTAAAGGCGGCGGTCGAAGAATCATAGAAATGAATTTCCTTCCCGACGTTGAGGTTGAGTGTGAAACGTGTTTAGGTAAAAGGTACAATCGAGACACGCTGGAAATTCGCTACAGAGGGAAGTCCGTTAGTGACGTCCTGGATATGAGTGTTGATGAAGCCACTAAGTTTTTCGAAAACATTCCATCCATTTATAGAAAAATAAAGGCGTTAAAAGATGTTGGTCTGGGATACATCACACTGGGTCAGAGCAGTACAACCATTTCGGGTGGTGAAGCTCAACGTGTTAAACTATCAAGCGAGTTATCTAAAATAAGCACGGGCAATACCTTTTACATCCTCGATGAACCAACAACGGGTCTTCACTTTGAAGACATTCGGGTTCTTTTAGGTGTTCTTCAAAACCTAACCGACCTGGGTAACACGGTTCTTGTTGTAGAGCACAATTTAGACGTGGTTAAAGTTGCAGACCACTTAATTGACCTTGGCCCAGAAGGTGGTAAAGGGGGTGGGCAAATTATTGCTACGGGAACCCCTGAACAGTTGATCAAAAACACGGAGAGCCATACTGCGCTGTTCCTAAAGGCTGAACTTTAGTCCCTTCAAACGGTAAGAAATCTTGCGTTTTGTATGAAAAAAAGCTAACTTCGGAGATCACCGTTGCTCTTTTATATTATGAAACGTTCCGCATTACTCCTTGCATTAGCCGTTTTTATTTTAACCGCCTGTGAGCAAGATCAAGAAATTAAAAACCAGGATTCTCAGACATCAAATACACCTGTATTAACCACGGTCAATTTTCAAAATCGAAACGCTGTTTTAGAGGTCTTTTATGGCGTACGGTGCTGTTTTTGCCCCGATGCATATGAGATCGCTGAATCCTTAATTGACGAACATGGAAATCAAGTAACGGTAGTAGGTATTCACACAGGTACTTATGCTAAACCAACTCCGGGTTGGGCTGATTTTACAACATCATACGGTGGTGCATTTTGGACGCAAAGCAGCATTACGGGTATTCCAGCCGGTGTATTAAATCGTCAGGTATTCGCAGGCCGTAGTATGAACGGAGACACTGGAATGGCCACAAGTCGAAATTACTGGCCAGCCATGGTGAGTGAAGTAATTCAGGATCCATCTCCGTTAAATATTGGAGCCAAGGCCGTTTATGATGGTCACACTGGTGAACTTTTAGTTTCTATTGAGCTGTATTATACGGATGATGAGTCAGGTGGATCGAATTGGCTTAATGTTGCCCTTTTGCAAAACGACATTGTTGCCAAACAATCGTGTAATCACGGTGGTGGGGAAAATTTTAACCATCGACATGTCTTAAGAGATATGATCACAGGACAATGGGGTGAAGAAATTCCATCTCAAATGACAACAACGGGCTCATTGTATAAACAAACCATAATCTATTCTCTTCCTTCAGACTTTAATGGCCCTGTTATACCACCCGGTGGTGGGAAAGTAGTTCCGGAAAACCTTGAAATTGCGGTATATGTGGCTCGCGGTAATACAGATATTATAACGGGAATACATGTTCCTGTTACCGTGAAATAACCTTCATATTTACCGATTTAGCTATTCGGTAACTGAATAAGGCAATCAAAACAACATCTAACGACAAGTCGTATGAAAAATCGAAAAATCGCCTAAATCGGGCATTTTTATCAAATGTGACGCTAATGTGGCGATCCCAATATATTTCTATGATGCTTTATTTGCTTTTGTAAAGATTTAAAATCAACTTCGAAACCCTAATTAAGTTAGTTAGTTTATTAAATATTGAATATGAAAAAGATTTTTTTACTTAGTGTCGTAGCTAGTATGATCCTATTTGGTTGTACGGATGATTCAACCACAACAGGTGACGGAAATGGAAACGGTGGAGGTGGCAACTCCGGGCCAACATTGGCAACAACTGATCAACAAAACCGTAATGCGGTTCTTGAAGATTTTACAGGCGTTCGATGTGGCTATTGCCCACAAGGACACCAAATCGCTCAAACCATGTTAAATACGTCCCCTGACAAAGTGGTCGTAATTGGTGTAAACGCAGGTGGATATGCCGCTCCAGCAGCTGGATGGGCAAACTTCACAACGTCTTACGGACAAGCTTGGATTGATCAAAGTAGTGTAAAAGGTTACCCTGCTGGAACTATGAACCGACAAAGATTTGCCGGACATAGCCAGGACAAACTTACTGGACTTGCAATGAGTAGAGGTTCATGGGCAGCTACTGCTGTTGAAGTTATGGCTGAGCCATCAACGGTTAACATTGGAGCTGAAGCAACTTACAACACAGCTAATGATGAGATCGTAGTTACTGTTGAACTTTACTACACAGGCGACGAGTCGGCGAATGAAAACCGAATCAACGTTGCAATTTTGCAAAGCGGTATGATCGCTAAGCAAAGTGGTGGTGGAGACAACTACGTTCACAAGCACGTTCTACGTGACATGATTACTGGTCAATGGGGATCTGAAGTAACTGGAGAACGAACCGTAGGTTCTGTTTACAAAGAAACTTTCTCTTATGACGTACCAACAGATTACAACGGTTCAACTATCCCTCCTGGGGGTGGAGACGTTGTTCCTGCAGATCTTGATATTGCCGTTTATGTTTCTCAAGGTAATACTGGTATCATCACAGGTATTAACGTTCCTATGACGATCAAATAAGATTTAAAATCGTTAAGAAAAAGGCTTTCGTCGTTTGACGAAGGCCTTTTTTTATGCGTTTTCATTACTCATTGTATACCTTTGTTCCTTGCAAGATCAAGACGAGAGCCCTGGAAAAATAAGCCTAATTCCTACACCAGTAGGCAACCTGGAAGACATGACTTTCAGAGCCATTTCTGTTCTAAAATCGTGCGATTTAATTTTGGCCGAAGACACGCGTCAAACTAAGAAACTCCTTACTCATTTCGAAATTAACAATCGAATGGAATCGTTTCACCAGAACAACGAACACAGTAAATTAAACTATGTCATTGGGTTGGTTAAGGAGGGGAAACACATTGCCTATTGTACAGATGCGGGTACGCCAGGCATATCAGATCCCGGTTTTCTTTTGGTTCGAGAAGCTACTGCCCAAAATATCGATGTAGAGTGTTTGCCAGGAGCCACTGCCTTTGTTCCTGCCCTAGTGACCTCTGGGTTACCGTGTGATCGATTTTTATTTGAAGGATTCCTTCCTCACAAAAAAGGTCGCCAAAAAAGGATGTTACAGCTGCAGGAAGAAGAACGCACCATTGTCTTTTATGAAAGTCCTCATCGCATCATTAAAACACTCAATCAGTTCATAGAGTTCTTCGGTCAGGATCGGTTGATTTCTGTTTCCAGAGAAATTAGCAAACTGCACGAAACCCATTACAGAGGAAGCATCACGGAAGTAATCAATGAATTGGAAGAGAAACCTATTAAAGGGGAATTTGTAATCTGCTTATCTGGAAAATCATGAACAAACGGTTATTATTCTTTACCCTAACCATCTTGGGAGGCATTTTGCCTGCACTGGCCTGGCCGCCGAATTGCATACCTATTTTACTCTTCGTTGCCTTGTTGCCCTTTTTCCTTCTTGAAACCCATTTCACGCAGAAAGGACAAGGCAAATGGTTTGGACTATATACCTATTTAGGGTTGTTTATCTTCAATATCTTAACCACCTGGTGGGTGTGGAATGCATCGCCAGGAGGAGCCGTATTTATGCTTTTTGCAAATACGTTTTTAATGACCGTGCCATTTCTGTTTTATCGCTTTGCCAAAAAAATAATAGGGCAACAAAAAGCTCTTTTAGTTTTCATATTGGCCTGGTTATCTTTCGAATATATGCACTACAGGTGGGACCTAAATTACCCATGGCTTACCTTGGGAAACGCATTTGCAACGTCTCCGAACCTGGTGCAATGGTATGAATTTACGGGTGCACTGGGTGGCTCACTTTGGATACTGACAAGCAACACCCTTCTATTTAGCCTGGTATCAAAGTTTAGAAAACGATTACCCATTGTCTTAGCAGCCATTTTGGTGGTTCCACTCATCTGGTCAACGTATCTAAAAAACACCCAGGTAGAGAGTTGCAGGAAATCCGAAATCCTGATCATTCAGCCGAATGTTGATCCATATAAAAAGTTTGAATCGGGTAGAGCAAATGGACAACTCGAATCGTTTATCCGACTGTGTGAGGAGGGAATTACACCAAACACCGAAATAATTATCCTACCTGAAACGGCTTTAGTAGGAAACACCAACGAAAAAAATCTGAAGAACAGTTATGCGGTTAAAAAACTAAAGTTCTTTTTGGCCCAACACCCTGGAGTCGGAATGTTGATTGGAGCATCAACACATCGATTTTATGAAGAAGGCGAGAAACTACCGCTCTATCCTCGCTATTACGAACCGACAGACAAATATTATGATTCGTATAATACTGCGGTTCAAATTGATGTAGATGGTTCCATGCAGGTATATCATAAGTCGAAATTGGTTCCCGGTGTTGAAAGCCTCCCGTTCCCACAGTTTTTCTCTGTTTTTGATGCCTTGTTAAAGCTTGACTTTGGTGGAGAATCGGGAAATTTAGGGAAAGACAAGGAAGCAAAAACATTTCATTATTCCACTCCTAAAAGCAACATAGGAATTGCCCCGTTAATTTGTTACGAATCCATTTTTGGTGAATATGTGGGTGATTTCGTCAATAAAGATGCTACTATGATTGCAGTTATCACCAATGACGGTTGGTGGAAAAACACACCTGGCCATAAGCAACATATGCATTATGCGAGGCTGAGGGCAATCGAATACCGACGTTATGTGGTTCGTAGCGCGAATACAGGCATCAGCTGTGTTATTGATGATAACGGAAAGATTCTGGATCAATTGGGCTGGTGGAAACAAGGGAGTCTAACCGCACAGGTGCCTCAATTATCCTATCAAACATTTTATTCCAAATCGGGAGATTACATAGGCAAACTTGCTGCCCTTTTCTAATGGTGTCAGAGAAACTTTCACCCTGCCCTTTTCTTTGTTTTAATAGGACTAAGTATTATAGTTAAATGGAAAATACAAAAGTCGAGCTAGGGGTTACCCATCTCGGATTAATTGATTATCGGAAAGCCTGGGATTTACAAAAACAGCAAGTCGATCTTCGTCATACCAATAAGGTAGACGATGAGTTGTTTTTGTGCGAACATAATCATGTATATACCTTTGGGAAAAGCGCAGACAAGGAAAACCTCCTGATTAATGATGCTTTTTTGAAAAACATTGGTGCTCAAAAATTTCAGATTGAACGAGGCGGAGATATTACTTATCATGGACCTGGTCAATTAGTTGGCTACCCTATAATAGACCTGCATGGGTTAAAAATGGGGGTTAAACAATATGTGTACCTGTTGGAAGAAAGTTTGATTCAAACCTTAAAAAAGTTTGGAATTGAAACCAAGCGAGTTGAGGACCTAACTGGAATTTGGTTATGTGATGGCCTGCCAAGAAAAATTGGAGCTATCGGCATAAAAATTAGTCGAGGTGTTACGATGCATGGTTTCGCCTTAAATGTCAATACCGACCTGGCATATTTTAATCACATCGTTCCTTGCGGAATTACCGACAAATCGGTTACATCAATGGAAAAAGAGCTTGGTAAGGCATTGGACTTTAACGAAGTCTCTCAGAC
>CAYZWM010000121.1:0-6578 GCA_964482155.1 uncultured Chitinophagaceae bacterium
ACATAGATGTTATCCGCTAAATCAGGTGACCCGTCATCTATGGCATAGAGGCTAATCGCATCGCCCAATATTTCGTGCGCTATGACCGGTGATTCTACTTCGTCTAGCATAGACTCCATGAGTTCACCTATGATCTTCTCAGCGTGGAGAAGTGACATTTTATGCAATCGAATAAAATTTGTGTATCCGCTAATGTCAACGATGATTATAAATAATGGCTTTATACTCATCTTCTCGTTATTTTTTGTTGTTTCCATATCGGTACGTCTTAAGCTAAAATGGCACTTTTGAGTCAAAAATAAATGAACAGAGTTCGACGATAAGTTAAACTTAATTTTTGATACGGTTTATTCCGAGCTTTTAGTCTCCTGATTATGGTGTTACTTCTTGGCTTCATTTTATGTGATGCTTTCCATAATAGAATTTCATCAAGAGTGACGTTCTCCAATCGTACCAGGTAGCTGTTTAACCCTATTTCACGGCTTCTTACTATCGAAATATGGGTATGGCAAAAGCGCCTTGCGAACACATTCATGAATTTGCCCAACTGAACAAAACGGGAATCGCGCTGCTTAAAATTGCCATGGATAAACTGAACCTTTCAGCTCGTATCTATGACCGTATTTTAAAAGTCAGCTGAACGATTGCTGATCTAAATAACAGTGATTCCATTAAGATCGAATATCTGGGAGAAGCTATACCATACCGCAGTTTAGATCGGGAGAATTCGGCGGGGTAGCATACGCCGAAGCCTTAGCGAAGGCGAATCATCTTTGGCCACCAGTTAAACCTAAACATTGTCTTACCCGTTGACTTGGTGTCAGTTTATTCCTCTATTCAGGAAGTCCTAAGAAGTAGGAGTGTCATGGGTTTTGTTATTCGCGTTTTACGAACTTCAGATGAACTCTTATTCCCTCTGGGTTGGTCAGGGTCAATACGTAAATACCATCGCTCAACTTGGCAAGGTCGATTTGATCTCTAGTTTCACCTGAGCTTACCGACTTGCCAACGGCATCGGTAACGTTGAAGGTAAAAACGTTATTCACCTCTGCGTCAATAAACAAGAACTGGTTGGTGGGATTTGGATATACGCTTAATTGAAGACTATTGATTGAATTATCGACAGAGGAATTGGGATATGGATACTGGTACAAGGTATCAACTTCTAGCGAGTCAAGTGCTCGGTTGTATATTCTAACTTCATCAATACTACCAATAAATGGTCGAGCTTTATTCTTTGTGTTAAGACTCGGCAACCCAGAAATAGCGAGGCCACAAAGTGATTCAAGGCTGTTTATCGTTCCATAAGACATATGGGAACCCGTTCTTCCATCCACCCAAATAGAAACAACGCCAGCGCTCGATACAGATCCGACAATGTGATGCCAAGCCCCATCATTTACTTTTTGTGAACTTAGGCCCGAAACCATATAACCTTTTGACGAGTTGTCACGGATATCGAGTGCCACTTTTCCACTTTTAACATAGAGCAAGAAACCGCTCAATACTGAACAATTGTATTTGGACACGATGATTTTAATCGTATCATCCGATAACGTCGTTTTGACCCATGCGCTAACCGAAATTGAATTTGTTATCTTTCTTAAATCGGCCCCAGCTTCCATAATGCCGCCTTTGAATTCGGTGGCAGTACCTGAAGTACTGGTTTTGTCAAGGTCTGAAGAAAATGAGCCGTTACCTCGCGAACTGTTGATTCCGTTTGCCGTACCCGTTTCGTCGGTAAAGTCCATGGAATCTAATTTGAAATGTGCAACCAACCCATCAGTAACTTGAGAGTAGCTGGTGATGGAAACGAAGATGGCGAAAATCGATAGGATAGTCTTTTTCATAAAGTTTATAATTTGAGTTATCAGGTAAAAGTACCATTATTTTTAGAACGTGTTAAGCTGCCCAACTGAATAAATCGGGTAGCAGGTTACTAAAGTATGCCATGGATAAACTGAATCTTTCCGCAGTCTAATTACAAAGTCTACGACAAACCCCCTCTTAATCAGGTTAAGGTGTATTTTGAAGATGCTTCCCTACATGTAAATGGATGTCTGACATTTTTGCGGTGCTGCTTATTACCATAAGCATGACTGGTCTGTTTGTGATCAAAGGGAAAAAAGGAATCCGTGGTCGAGGAAAATGGTTTATTGCCGGAGGAATGATGCTTCCCATTATTGCGTGGTTGATCTTTTCCTTCACTTGATACACCCTTTTATTGTAAAACCTCCACATCATTAAATCAAAATGACGGTTGATTGACCCTATTTATTGGGGCATTGATCGTAAAATCCTACCTTGTGTGTTGGAGCTTAATCTGCGTTAATAATAGACTATAAAGTGGATTGTAAACCAAACTTTAAAGCCGATCAAAAGGGATACACGGAGTAAAATCGTTTTTATTTTTCGAGGTTAACAATTTGTCGATTTGGAGGGGTTTGCAACCTTTTGTGTTTACATGAGTCTATATAGTATGAGATGATCACGATTGAGAATCCCAGTTATTTAGTTGTTAGTTAGACCCGTAGTAAATAGAGATACTTGATTCCCAATAGTACATATTATACCAGGAAAATTGTTGGTTTCTTTGGAGCATTCAGATGGTGTTTGGTTGCCCTCTTGTCTGTTTTTTTGCTAAACTCTATAGAGGTCAAAGCACAATGCAACGCCTCTATTTCCATCACCAATAACAGGTGTTTGGGCGACTCAATTACCTTCTCGGTAATCGGCACAGTAGACAGCATTAAATGGGACTTCGGAGACACGCTTTCTGGTATTTATAATTTCGATACCAGCCGAGTATCCAGGCACCAGTTTTCGAATCCAGGAACCTACCAGGTCATGGTCATCCTAATTCAAACCTCGTGCAACGACACCATTTATCGACCAATTATCATTGCCGAGCACGCCGTAAGTGACTTCCTATATGCAGATGTATGTTTAAACCTAATTACCCAATTCACCAATACATCGAGCGCTGACAAGCTGGATTCCATTATTCGTTATCAATGGGATTTTGGAGACGGCGCAACATCCAATTCAAAGCATACCACACATCAATATACCAAAGACAGCCTGTATCCAATACGTTTGGCAATTGAAACGAACCTTGGGTGTACAGACACCTTGACAAAATATGTTCAAATCAGACAAGCGGTAAGTTACGGTGCCAATTTAGATTCCGTTTGTCAGAAAAGTAAGGTGCAATTCACCAACTCGTATGGAACGGAAGTTCCTTCTAAATGGGAATGGAACTTTGCAGATAGCGCAACGTCTAATGTGGAAGCGCCAACGTATCAATTCGAAATACCAGGATACCAGCATTTTAGCCTAACCATTACGTTTCCGGATAGCGCTACCTGTGTTCTGAATCACGACAGCATTTTTGTACGAAAACTGCCGGAATCTCAATTTGAAATCCTTACCGATACTATTCAATGTTTTAAAGGCAATGAGACCTGCCTAAAGTTTAACACAGGCAATACGCCATTGGTCTTAAGAAATGTAATTTGGGATAACGGTGCAACCTCGAGTGTGCCTCTCCTGGATTCCGTTTACTGTTATAGTTATTCTGCGCCTGAGGGAGGAGTTTACAATATAGCCTATGAGGTTGTAGACGAAGACGGATGTGCGTCAAGTTACAAGGAACGTATTCAAGTTCAGATCTTACAGGAAGTGAGGTCTGGGTTTGGTTTTGAAACCCAGGGAAGTTGTTTTGAAACCAGTATTGAAACCTCAAATCAAAGCAATATGGGGCCACCGTTGATTCTCAAATTTGTATGGGACTTTGGAGATGGGTTTAAAGATTCGATTAATTGGCTTAAAGCACAACACCTGTATAGTTCGAGTGGGAGTTATTTTATTACGCTTACCATCTCAGACAGTTTTGGTTGTGCCGATACCTTTACGTCAACCAACCCGGTCAACAATATTATTTTCGATATTGACGCTAAATTGGATACCGCAGATCATTTATGCTGGAATAACAATCTTTTTAAATTTAGTCAAACCCCGATTGTCGATGGAACCATTTTATGGGAGTTTGGTGATGGGGACACCAGTAATCGATTTCAAACACAGCATACCTACCCCAATATTGGCTATTTCGTACCTAAAGTGACCCTAAGTAAAAAAGGGTGTGACAGTACATATTTGCTGGATACGATCTCCGTTTATGGTCCAAAGGCTTCGTTTAGGGTAACAAATCAGTTTCAGTGCCTGATCCTGGATACCGTTTATTTTGAAAACACAAGTACCTTTTTTGGTAACAACAACATCATTACGATGTGGGAAGTAGATGATCACATAGCTTCCAGCTGTACGTTGGATACCAAAAACGGCTTAAATCTAGGTGGGAATTGCAATTTTTCAAAGGACTCCCTCACGTTTAAACATTGGTTTACCCCCGGCAACGAACAGTGTTATAAGGGGAAACTTATTGTGGAAGACACCGTGCTCGGTTGCCGTGATACCATGGAGCTTTTCTTGCCTCTATCTCCTCCTAAAGTGGGGCCATCTTCCCTCATTAAGTTTCAAGGTAGCCAGCCTTGTATGGGCCCGGAAGCGTACAAAAGCATTGAGATTGACTTAGAGCAAACCCTCCCTGTTTGTGGACGGGAAAAGTGGTATGTAATGTGGGACTCGCTCTGCGCAGAAGAGTCCGGCAACTTTGAAAGTTTTTGGAGATTAAGTGAAGTCTATCACAACTACGACTACCTGAACCCACCTTGCGACAGCAATGGTTTTGTCACTATTGGTTTGATAATAGAAAATGGGAAAGACTCTGCCGGTAATGTTTGTCGGGATACCGGCTTTTATCATAATGTACTCCAGTTTGGTGAAATAAACCCGGTATTCAAAAGCACCTATCTATCCGGAGAGATATATTGCCGAAATTCCTCATTCGATTTTTACCTGATTGATACCCTACAGGACTCCATGACCAGTATCATTTGGAATTTTGGAGATGGGACCACGCAAACCGTAAATCACTTGAATAAGGTAACCCACACCTTTCCAAACTCGGGTCACTATATAGTCAGTATTCAAATGGTTCATAGCAATGGGTGTGTAGCGAGGCATAGTCTAGACGTATTTGTTGGTGAATATAAAAGTGTTGAGTTTTTGGATTGGGAGGCCTGTATTGGCGACTCCCTGTTAATTCGAAATGTGAGTGAGTATGCAAATGGCTATGTATTTGGTTTCTCTACCAATGAAAAAACGCGCTGGGACATAGGAGATGGAAACGGGTTTAGCCTAGAAGGGCATTCAGTATATCTTAAATACAACCAAATTGGTGATTACAAGCTAACGATGGAATTAACCAATTCCAAAGGTTGTCGAGATACGCTTGATATACCATTAACCGCCCGGGTGTTTGATGTTTTTCCTGGAATAGGAATTCCGAGTGATACGTTGATTTGCAGTCAGTCAGTCAAACTTATTAGCAACGCAAAGACCAACGATGTCGCTAATAATTTTAGCCATACGGACGACTTTATCGTCAGCCATTTATGGACGTTTAATGGAGGATTAGGAGCTAGCGCAATTATCCATCCTACCAAATTCTTTGATAAGGGGTTAAACACCATTGAGTTGACGGTGACCAATACCAGAGGCTGTGTTCGTACTATTCGCGATTCTATTTATGTGGAAACACCAACGGCCAAATTTTCTGTGCTAAGCGATACAGTTGGTTGTCAACCCCATTTTGTTACGTTTAGAAATGAAAGTGCTCATACCAATGGGTATACCTGGTTTTTTAAAAATCAGGCAAATAACATCTTTAATACCGCCGACTCCGGAAACGTCAACTTTACATATACGGGCTATGGCACGTTTTACCCCGTACTGGTTTCGGAATCCACCACGGTAAGATCCGACGGTACTACGGTTTCTTGTCGGGACAGCTTTGTTTATAACAATGGTGCACCTGCAAGTGGAATAGTGGTGTACGAAAGGCCTCGGGTCAATTTTACGCACTCGACAGATTGTAAAACCTATGTGACCACATTTACCAATACTACGATTCTAAATACGGGGAATATCAAAAGCATTTTATGGACTTTTGGTGACGGAGATTCAAGCGATCTGGCAAATCCAAATCATCAATTTTCGGATTCGGGTGTCTATACGATTATCCTATACATAACCTCTGAAAAGGGATGTGTTGATTCCGTCGTACGCGACATCGTGATCTCCCCACAACCCATAGTGAATTTTTCGTTCACGGAAGGATGTCTGGGGTTAACCTCCGCATTTGAAGACCTGACCAAATCATTTAACGACCAGATATATAAATGGAGTTGGGATTTTGGCGACGGCAGTACATCGAATTTGAGAAATCCCAGTCATTTATACGCCCAGGACAGCACCTATTCAGTTGTTCTAAACGCAACAAATCGTGCGGGATGTTCAGATTCCAGTTTAATAGCTGTTCGAGTATTCGTTATCCCTAACGCCCAGTTCTTGTCAGACCATGCCTGTCAGAAGCAGTCTATAACGTACACCAATTTAAGTACCGCCAAGTCCGATACTCTACAAAGCTATTGGTATTTTGATGACGGTACGTC
>CAYZWM010000121.1:6588-12372 GCA_964482155.1 uncultured Chitinophagaceae bacterium
GGAGCCCAAAACATACGTTTTTTGATACGGGAAAATACAACGTCAAATTGGTGGTAAATACCCAGCACGGATGTACAGATTCAATTACGAAAACATTCCAGTCCTACCCGTTGCCAGGTACCCGGTTTGTTGTTGATAGCGCCAAACAATGTCTGACCCACAATTCCTTTTCTTTTGTCAATACCACGGTACTTAACATAGATTCCATATCCACGTTTAAGTGGTACTCATCTGCCGGTGATAGTAGCCAAACAACAAACTATCAGCGACAATTTACCACCGTCGATAGTTTCTTCATTTTGTTGGTTGCCCAAACCAATCACAATTGTATTGACAGTTTTTCCTGGATAGTAGAAACCATAGAGTCGCCAAAGGCAATACCCTGGTTTAGCGCTACAAATCTGTGTGAGCGAGATGAGGTGATAAACCTTTCTGATAGCTCTGTGCCTACAAATTCGATAGATACGAGAGGCTGGTATATCGACTCTCAATGGGTCAGTGCCGATTCATCGATAACCCATGTCTTTAATCAACCCGGGAATCATGAAGTCAACCTTACTGTAAGTCATTTGAATGGGTGCAAGGATACTGCGGTTAACGTAATAGTGGTTCATCCGAAGCCCGAAGCAGTCATGCACATTTCGAATCCGGAACAGTGTCTTACAGGCAATACATTTCAATTTTTGGACAGCAGTACCCTTAGCAATGACTCTGTTTTGTCTTCACGATGGTACTTTGGCAATGGAGACAGCAGCACGAATTCAACTACTTCATATACGTATGGCAAAGCCGACAGTTTATGGGTAGTACTCATTTCGCAAAGTGACCGAAAATGTCGCGATACTGCTCGAAGCCAGGTAGTAGTGCATCCCCAACCTCAAGTCGATTTTGCCATAGATACCAATCAATTGTGCTTAAGAAATAATCAGTTTAGATTCACCAATGGAAGTACCGTCAAAGATTCCAAACTGAATTACACCTGGAATCTGGGTAACGACACAAGTGTAGATGTAAACCCAATTCATACCTTCAATAGCTTTGGGACCAAATTGATTCTATTAATTGGTACAAGTTCATTTGGATGTATAGATTCTCTACTGGATACTGTTCAGGTTCATCCTATGCCATTGAGTAGACCATTTGTAAATGATACAGCCCAATGTTTGAATACCCAATTTGTGGTATTGTCAGACTCGAGCACCATCCCATACGGAAATTTGAGTACGATTTGGGTGCTTTACAATGCACAAACAAGAACATCACCCCAAACCCAGGTTAATTTTTCCCAGGCAGGTTTCTATACGCATGTGTTGATCAGTACATCAGATGAAACGTGTGCAGATACGGTTTCAATATCTCATACTATTCTTCCGTTGCCAGATCCCGATTTTTCACTTAAGGATTCCACACTTTGTTTGGATGATCAACCGTTTGAGCTTACAGCGATATCGGGGCCAGAAACTGGGATTATGAACTATCTCTGGGATTTTGGAGATTCTGGTACAGATACTCTTAGAAGTCCAGTTCATATATATGCCCAGGCAGGTTTGTATAAAATTCGGCTCGTAGCCGTATCCGACCGATTGTGCAGAGACACAAGCGAATTGGAAGTGGAAGTATATCATAAGCCGAAGGCGATTCTAAACGCCAATGCCTTAACACAGTGCTTTAATCAACAGAATTTCAGGTTTACAGGAAGTTCAACGGTCAATAGTGGAACTATTGAGGGTTATATATGGGAAACCGGGACACTCAAATTCAATGGAAATAAAGATACTGCCTTGTCGTTTGCCAATCCCGGTAAACATGACATTATCTATGTGGCTGTAACCAATCACAGCTGTCTCGACACCACACGGTTGGAAATTACTATCAACCCAAACCCCGTTTCGAGTTTTACAATCAATGACAGCATTCAGTGCGCTAATAACAATGGGTTTGACTTTAAATCCACGTCCATATTAAGCTCCGGTACCTTGACTCACCAGTGGTTTTTCGATCAGACCTATTTCTCTTCTGGGCCAGACGTGACTCGTATTTTTGCCAATGCCGACACCTTAACCGTTATGCTGATTGATACAAGTGGCGAAGGGTGTAGAGATAGTGCCTTGGGTCGGATTTATGTCGCGCCTACTCCTCAGGTTTTATTTTCTGTCAACGATATCGGGCAGTGTCTGAACGCCAATAATTTTATTTTTACGAATAACAGCCAGATCGTTGAAGGGACTCTTACCTATAACTGGGATTTTGGAGACGGAAATGGGGATACTAAAATGAACACCAATCATCTGTTTGCAGATCATGGAGATTATACAACCCGTTTAATCGCTATAAGTGACCGGCAATGTGCAGATACCCTGGATCAACTCATGCTGGTACACCCTGAACCAACTGCCCAATTTACGGTCAATGACTATGGCCAATGTTTAAGAGGAAATAACTTTACGACTGTAAATCAAAGTACGATCGACAGTACGACGATATCGTTCAAGTGGAGTTGGGGTGACGCCAATACGGATACGGATGTCTCTCCAGAGCATATCTATTCAACCGTTGGGAATTATTTAATCCTACTCGTCACCACGTCGGAATACGGATGTGTGGACTCATTTTCTAAACCAGCGGTAGTAAATCAAATGCCGGTTGCGAAATTTGGAGTCAATTACAATGTCCAATGCATCAATGAGCAAAATTTTGTGTTTACCAATCAGTCATTTATCACCCAGGGGAACCTCCTGTCTCATCGTTGGTCTATTGATAATCAGGTAGTTGATAATGTCAGTCCCCTTACCTATGTCTTTGCTAAATCTGGAAATGAACGCATTTCTTTACGTGTCACATCAGATAGCTTATGCATGGATACCGTTGCACAATCGGTTCGAATTTATCCCAAACCAGAAGCTGGAATTACGATTTTGGATTCGGTACAATGCCTGTTTGAAAATGACTTTGAGTATACTTCCATATCGACCGATTCGTTTGGAATAATATCGAATCATTGGCGATATAAAGGCGTTAACAGAACAGGAACAACATTTGAAATAAAGTATTCTACACCAGGTCTCAAAAACGTTCGTTTGGTTAGTACGTCGGTCAATAAATGTAGAGATACAACCGAAATTGATGTTCTGGTTAAACCCATGCCTGATCCGAGGTTTGGCCTGTTGAAAAAGTACTACTGTGAAGATGAAGATTCCAGTATCCTGGTACCCAACCAGGCTGGGGGCATATTCTATGGTAAGAATATCATTAATCAGAAATACATACCCAGGATTCTTTGGAAAGATACAGTGATCTACGTTGTGTCCCTTGATGACTGTTGGGACAGTAGTTTTCAGACCACAAATGTGTACCCATTGCCAAATTTTGATTTAGGCAACGACACCACACTGTGCAAATTCGAGACCTTGACATTGGATGCAGGGGAGAGTTGGGAAAGTTCGTATGTATGGCAAGATACCAGCTCAAATTCTAAATTTAAGGTGACGAAAGCGGGACGATATTTTGTGACAGCCACCAATATTTGTGGCGTACTATCCGATACCATTACGGTTGGAATGCGCGACATTAACTGTCGATTTTTCCTCCCGACCGCGTTTAGACCGAACAACGACGGTTTAAATGATTTATTTAGACCGGTAACGTTTAATGTAGATCACATGACGTACCAGATATTCAATACCTGGGGGGAGAGAATTTATGAAGGAGATGTCAATGATCCGGGGTGGGATGGAACGTATATGGGGCACAACTCCCCAATG
Organism: uncultured Chitinophagaceae bacterium; assembly: GCA_964482155.1. Classification (GTDB taxonomy): domain Bacteria; phylum Bacteroidota; class Bacteroidia; order NS11-12g; family UBA9320; genus UBA987. The sequence goes on from CAYZWM010000121.1 coordinate 10,350, forward strand.
GGCTGTTATGTTATTATTGTGAGTTACTCCTATCTAACGAATGCTCGAATAATTGAAGAAACGATAAGTTCGGTTTTCCATTTAATGAGGTAAGGCTCTTAATGGATGCGATCAGGTTGCCTTCAGGTCAACTCAAATGAAACAACTATCGTTCAAAACAAAACCAGCACCAAGAATCTTCTTGATGCTGATTGAATACGATTAGCTTACAACAGATAATCATCCAAAAAATGGGCACGACTAGGTGTTGCTGGTACATGTTTTTACATAGATGTCTACGGTGTAATGATGACTCCTGAATCCCCATTGGCCTGATTATAGCCAGCTCGTATGTTGTAGTTAGAAATAGTTCCAGCAACAAACAATGGGACACTCAAGCTCAAATCAGTTAGCATAGTAGTTCCAGTGCATAGGGCTAATATCGTAAAATTGCCATTGCCGGGATTGATCACACGAACGACAGTTAACACCTGTGGGAAATTGTGAAAAATGGTTGTATTCGCGGGGACGTAAACACTGGATGATCCGTTTGAGTTACCACAGGTCGCGTCGGTTTCAAGGTGCACAACAAAACCAATGTTCGTCCCATTGGTAATTTCACATTGTTGCGCACTAACGTTCAGACTCGTCAACATTCCAATGAATGCGAACGAAATTAAAATTAACTTGTTCATAATATTTTTTTATTTAATACATCGAAAATAAATGACCAAGGGGCTCATAAATCACCTTGCGACAAAGTCGTAATTGGATCCAGACGTGTTTCGGTTTATCCGGTTAAAGGAGATTCTCTACGAATCCAATTCAATACTATTTTTTCAAAACATTCCGGAGCATGGACCAGGCCGAGTTGGGAGGCCTTAAAGTGGAAGTTGGCGTCTTCCAGAAGTCGTTTGTCTGAAAGTGGATGTACGTCGGAGAGAAATGCACGCTCGATCTTCTTAACCAAATAACGCTTTTTGTGTTTAAACTGGTTGTCCGTAAGCAACACCTTGTTTTGGTTAAACTCGTCCTCAAACAAACTGTTGTATGCTTGTAATTGAATGTAGTTCGATTTATACTGGACGACCACCCTCAAAAGGAGAATTTCTTTAGGGCTAAATCCCAACTTAATGGCGTTGAGAACAAACACCAGCATAGACACAAAGTTTCGTTTCCCATAATCTGGAGATTCCATTATTAAATGGACTCCTTCAAATCTATCCCAGTCATGTGTTTTGGTCCAAACGTCAAAATGAATCAATTCATTGGCTACATTGCATTTGGAACTCAAATAGATCTTCCGTTCAATCGTATATTTACTGGCATCGTCCGAATAGCCAATCCGAAATTTTACTTTGTAATAGTCTTGGTAAGGGTCAATTCGAATGCCTTTAAGATTGGCAATTAAAATTAGGAAAGTGGTAAGTCTTAGGACATGGGGAATGTCGTCTGGATGAAACAGCTCATGGGTTACGTCAAGACCACAAATTCTCGGCAACGTAAATTCTTCAGGTTCTATGCCCAAAACATCTTTGATACGATTATCAACCTTGATAAACTGATTGGTGCTGGCATTTCCAACCACAATAAATTGAGCCACTCCTAAATTGATCGCAATTAAATTGTCAAACAGTTTCTCTTCACTTACTTCCGTGAAATTTACTTCGAGGTGGCCGTTATTTACAATTAAATCAGCCATTCTAAAGGGTTCTTCTCTTGTAATCTCTTCATTTTCGGCACAGAAATTTAATGCGCCTAACAATTCAGCCAGATTTACTTCCCTGGGGAAATTGTATTCGGATTTACACGTTGGTGAATATACTTCTTCGAGGTATTCGGTCCATGAGGGAAAAATCAATGTCATTGTTTAGTAGAGCAGTTAATTAAGTCAAAATTTGGCTGTCTGGCTTTTGGTTAGGTATTAAGGTCAAAAAATCTATCAGTTCAAATTATACTGTGTCATAAATATGAAGAGAACTTAAATTATTACAGTGCGGTGGGTTTTCAACTGAAAGTTGACTTTTACGAGGCGAATCGTTGT
>CAYZWM010000122.1:0-12217 GCA_964482155.1 uncultured Chitinophagaceae bacterium
ACAAGACAGCAAATCTTAAGCTAAAACAACCACTAAATAAGATTGCGAAGACTTGAAACTTAACATTGGCGATCGATGCAAGACAAGAGATGGAAAAGAAGGTACTGTAAACAGAGATTGCAAATGTGAAGGTAAAACCACCACTAAATACGATTGCGAAAAATTAAAACTCAACTTTGGTGATAAATGCAGAGATGCGAACGGTGTAGCTGGTGTAATTGATAAAGATTGTAAATGAAAAACCAGTACAAATACGAAATACGACTGCGAAAAAATCAAAGCCAACTTTGGTGATGCATGTCGAACAGCAAATGGAACAGTAGGTCGAATTGACAAAGACTGTAAGTGCGCAACGGGTAGATAGATTTTTATCTGTTGTTTACCTTATTTCTTAACGGATGGTTTCCATTCACTTGCAAACCAGGATACTGGATAAATTGAGAAAAACAGGGTAATAAAACTTATATTAAGTTTTATACTGCTGTAAAAAGCGGGCAAGGGGCATTTATCATTGATAAGTGCCTTTTTTGTGTCAAAATAGACTTAACAATCTCTTAAAAATAGATGGGGCTACCTCTCATACTTTTATTTCCACCACTTTTCAAGTAAATTCGGCAGACGTTGCAAAAGAAAAAATTATGAAAACACTACTAAGAGTATTGGTCCTGGTCCTTATTGGTACAGGCATCTCCCTAAGTGCATGCAAGGATGACTACATCAATCGTAAAAATGACAAGAAGTATGACTGTCCTGATTTACGAGCTAATGTAGGTGACCGTTGTACGAGCGCAGCCGGTATAGCCGGAACAATAAATAAGGATTGTAAATGCGAAACGAAAAATGACAAACCAAAGTATGACTGCCCAAAGCTAAAACTTAACGTTGGCGATAAGTGCAAAACACGTGACGGTAAAGTAGGCAAGGTAAACAAGCATTGTAAGTGTGAAGGCAAAACGGACAAACCAAAATACGATTGCCCTAAACTAAAACTCAATGTTGGCGATAAATGCAAAACGGTAAATGGTAAAGTTGGTACGGTAACCAAGGATTGTAAGTGCGCAACCAAAACGGACAAACCAAAATACGATTGCGAAAAAATCAAAGCAAATTTTGGAGATAAATGTAGAACAACGACAGGTGCAGTTGGTGTGATAAACAAAGATTGCAAATGTGAAACCAGTACGACAACGAAGTACGATTGCGATAACTGGAAAAAGAATATAGGCGACACCTGTATGATCAAAGGATTTATTCCTGGAATCATTAACAAGGACTGCCGATGCGTTGAAAAGTAATAAAATCACCCACGTGATTGATCAAAAATCCCGATAGCCATAGGTTATCGGGATTTTTTTGTGTTCGCCCCATGTATGCCGTTGACTATCGTATCAACAAAATACTACCATTCATATAACGCGATCGCATGGTACGATCTCGAAACGACAATATATAGATATACGAACCACTCATTACTTGTTTTCCCATGTACGTTCCATCCCAGCGATCATCTATGCGATCAGATTCAAATAGTTTCTCCCCCCAACGATTGTAAATCACAAAATGGTATTCGGTCACACGTTGTAAGGTTGTTAAGCCAATGTTCTGGTTCAGTGCGTCAAGACCTCCAGGGCTGAACGCCGTAGGCATTAAGAACAAACTTGGTTGATTTATTTCCAATTGTTTTACAATGGTATGTGGGCAATTAGCCGCATTATTGGCAATGAGCGTAACGTCAAATAAGCCAATGTTTTCGTACGTATGGCTCAGACTTGAACCACTTCCGGTACCGAAGTCTCCGAAGTCCCAAAGCCAATTGTCGCTATGTTGCGAATTGTCCATAAAACCAATGGGTATACTTACCAATGGGTCATCGTCGAAGGTAAAATCAGCAACGGCCTTTTGGTCAATCTGAATGGGCAATATCAACGTATCCGGACACCCTGAGGGCCCTACAACGATCAGTTGCGTTAAGTACACCCCAGATGGGGTAAATGTATGAACAGGGTCCGTGATGGTTTGCGTTGTTCCGTCTCCAAAATCCCAGGCCCAGCTCTCAATAACGCCTTTTGACAAGGTACTCATGTCTGTATATTGAATCGGGCTGAATTCACAATTTCCATCCCAGACGAAGAGTGCTTTTGGGCAAATTGTGGTATCGGAAAGCGTCCAAATACCATGGAATTGGCCAGAAGCTGTCTGGCTCATGTTGTTGGCAACATCGGTAGATCCCGAACCTGGATAAACCCATTCATTCAAGGCGTTATCATAAACTATTGGTCGTAAGTTCGCTTCAGTAATGTCATTGGAACTTCCAGCTACTGCATCCCATTCGGAATCCAAATATCCAAAAGACCAAAGACCAATTGGCTTGGTATTATATTCTTCGGAAGCAACCACCCAGAAACGATCTACCATATTCAACGAATTTTCACGACCATATTCATTTAGGGTCTGAGTAACCGTAGTTGGTAACCGCCGATTATTCGGAGATAATGTTGGGTCTGTGGGATAGGTGGAAACGGCAATAAAACCGGAATCGAGGCTGTTGGTGCCTGGTGAACGTATGTCAATTATAGCGGGAATGGCCTGTTTAGTTAATGTAGCAAACGGAATGGAATACAATCCTGCACTATTTCGCAGATTCCATTGCAATACCCCATAGCCCATTGCACCGTCCGTTTCTGATATGATACCCCCACCGCTTTCAATTATTGCCGTGTTGGATGTATTGTTTACCACCAACCGACGTTGGTTTAGATGTAGAAAATGAGCATTGCAATTCAGGACACCGTTTCCTCCACCTCCAAAACCTCCACCCACCAGAGTATTGACATTTAATATCTTATCGCCAGTCCCAGACATTTGAAGGCTTGGAAAAAAGGTCGTGTTGGTCCCTTTTATGATTTGGATGCCTCCATTGAGTGTCACCTCTCCATTGTTGGTCGTAAACACCCCCTGACCGCTCGCGTTGGTCCAATTACCCGGCAACAGCATGTAGCCATTACTCACCACCTTAATCTTCCCATTGAGGGTATCGTAATAGTGTCCGTCGATTCCGTCAATGACCAGAAAGGATCCGTTGTTAATGACAATATGTCCTCCCGATTGAACCAGGCCTTGCCCCTGGGCATCGAAACTCTTCCCGAAGAGTGCAATGGTGATCCAAATGAATATAAACTTACCTGTTTTCATGGTTCTACTTATTGACGGAAGCACGTTCCATTTGAGCCATTAAGAAATCAATATCCTTTTGTTGCTGCTCCAATTGCTCTCGCATCTGACCATTTTCCTCAGATAACTCTTGAATGGCTTTCGTAAGCACCGGAATCATTTCTACGTATCGAATACTTAACATCTGATCAGCATCTTCGGGTACGTCAACTACTTCAGGAATAATTGCATTGACTTCCTGCGCAATAAACCCCAGGTTGTAATTCGCATTACCTATATATCGATACTTCTTTGGTTGAAGTTGGAGAACCTCCGCAAGTCCATACGGTGTTTGTTCGATGTTTGTCTTAGCACGTCGATCTGAGATCGAACTCCAGCTGGTGCCTCCAGCTGCCAAACTAATTCCTGTGGTCATTCCCGTATTTGAGAAAAGCCGATACCCCCCTGCAAACCGGGAAGTAAATTGGTTGTTTGCCGTGCTTTTAGCTATGTTGGCGGTACTCACATCTCCCAATATCATTGCGCCTTGAAAACCAGCTGTTGACCCATACCCACCAATTACGATAGAATAATTCCCTGTCGCATTGCTGCGATACCCCATAGAAATGCTGTAACTGCCACTTGCTGTATCGGTAAATCCCATGGCTATGGAATTTGAGCCTGATGCAAGGGTTCGATTTCCGAAGGTGGTTGAATTATCTCCTGAAGCTAATGAGTAGTAACCATGAGCCTGCGCATAAGCCCCGCTTGCTGTGGAGTAATATCCAGATGCAATGGAATAATTTCCGTCTGCAATGGCTCGCCATCCTTGCGAAAGGGCTCCGTACGCTAAGGCTTGATTGTATCCACCCAAGGCGACAGAATAGTCATTTTTAGCTTTTGAAAATGCCCCAATAGCGATTGAATAGTTATCCGTTGCCGAGTCCAAATACCCAATTGCTACTGAATTGTTTGCCGCTGCAACGGCCTGATTACCAATAGCTATTGACACAGAACCCATAGATTTGGAATAATACCCCATGGCTAATGAATACGAACCGCTGGCAGAATCAGCATATCCAATAGATACGGAGTTCGTCCCTGTAGCCTTTGGGTAGGAACCAATAGCAGTCGAATAATCACCAGACGCTACTGAATTAAATCCTCTTGCCTGAGAATAATCCCCGCTTGATGTAACGGCATAACCCTCTGCCACAGAAAAATCTCCGGAAGCCAGACTCGTCCAGCCCTGAGCAATTGCAGCATAACCTGTAGCGGTTGCCCTGGAACCTATTGCCGTAGAATAGGATCCCTTACTTTTGGAATATGTACCTAGAGCCACCGCGCCAATTCCCGTCGCAGAATCTGACAAACCAAAAGCAATTGCATCAGCCCCTGAAGCAATGGACTGTTGACCCACTGCAATAGCCTCCCGTGCTGTTGCTTTTGAATAGTATCCGAGTGTTATGGAATTTGCGCCTGTTGCCGAATCCGCATATCCCATGGCAATTGAACTGGTTCCTAGTGCCTTACTATATCCACCCATTGCTATGGAATAAGCTCCCTTGGCTCCATTGTAGTATCCAGCTGCAAACGACGAATTACCTGAGGCTTCTCCATTTCGACCAAAGGCCGAGGAGTAATCTCCATCTGCCAGGTTAGATGATCCAGAAGTAAATGAAGATGCACCTGAAGCTGTGTTTGATGAACCCACTGCCATGGCAGAAGTACCTGAAGCCATGTTGGCGTAACCCATAGTAACGGCATAACTCCCTGTTGTGGAATCTAAAAACCCATACGCAAAGGAATAGAGACCACTTACATAAGATCGATTACCACCAACAAGTGAGTAATTACCTTCCACTTTATTGGTATGCCCAAAAGCAAAACCACTAAACGCACTGTTCGTATTCGCGAAACCAAATGTGCCTCCATAATCTCCTGTTACCTGATTCCCGCGACCAATGGCCGTAGCATAATCTCCATACACATCGTTGCTCATTCCAATAGCCACCGAATTTACTCCGGATACGGAATCATAATATCCCATCGAAATGGACCGATCTCCTGATGCTTCACTATAGGAACCCTGGACGAATGAGTAAATCCCAGATGCCTCATTATTATACCCCATACCTGTTGCATAAAACCCTGTAACTCGATTAATTCCTCCTGTTGAAAAACTGCCCGTACCACTTGACACATTACTATTGCCAAGCGCTGTTGAATAGCTTCCATTTGCTTTGGTGTTATAGCCAAAGGCTGAAGAGTACCCTCCAATACTATCGTTGTCCCAATTCGTATTGGTTACATATCCGGCTCTAAATGCCGCCTTTCGTGGATACCAAAACATGCGTGTTCCGGTGCCGGCAGTAAGAAGTTGCGCGCCATAGTTGTATATGCCTTTGGCCAAAATTCCACCGTCGGAATATGGTCCAGAACGATCTATGGTTAAGGCAAACTCTGGTGAAGTTGTCCCAATCCCGATTTTATCGCTGAACGCTCCATTGTACATCGATCCAGTATTGTAACCAATCCAATCCTGATCAAATTTGGACATGACGATAAAGGAATCCTGACTGAGAAATAGGGTATCGTTTCTAAACGTGAGATGTTGAATTTCGTTGGTACTGTCCTTATCAAAATGTCTCATATCGACTGACCCTCCCTGACTCAAAAACAAGCTGTCATTTTGAAACCAAATTTGTTGAAGCTCGTTGGTACTATCTAAATCTGGTATAGGCCTCATACCCGCAAACGTCAATTGGCCCATTGGGTTAACCGTAAAAACCGCAAAACTGTCGGTTGTGCCATACGTACCTGGAGTAACTGTGGTGTTGGCCAGATCAATTGTGCCATTCGACAAAATTTCTCCACCAGACAGTCCGTTACCTGCTGTAATTGACCACATTACAGGCAACCATTTATTCTGTTCAAAATACCAAAAACCGATTGTATCGTCAATTTGATAAACCAACAAGCCATTGGCTGGAGCACCTATTGACAGTTTTTGAGCCTTGGTCATACGAGGAACCAGCATCCCCCCATTGGTAGAATTTACATCCAACATGGCTGAAGGATCCGGAAGGTTCCCTGTTTCATTTATTCCTATATTTTGTGCAAAAAGAAAACCATTAATCGAGGAAAATACCATAACAATGGCGAATAGACTTAGTTGTTTCATATTTGAAAAGGTTTGCGACCGTCACGAATATAATAAACATAAAGACCCTTTGAGTTTGACCTATACAATCTTTCTCAACAAAGAGTTCATATACGTTTCTACCTCAGTAAAGTCACAAAAAAAACGGGCGGTCTTACCGCCCGCCCGTTTTCTCTAAAAATCAAATAGTCTATAGATCTAAAAGTTAATCTTATAACTCAACACCGGTAGCAAAGGCAATTGAGTGCTTACCTCTATCGATTCAGTCGCTTGATCGTAGTATTCATTCACCCTGGCTGCATGGTTGGTTACATTTTTGATATCGATTTTTAACTCCGTGGTCGTCTTCTTTCTATTCCGTCGTAAACCAATGGCCAATTCCCAGATGAAAACATCATCTCCTTTAGACATAAACGGATTGCTTTCGTCGCGAACAGCATTACCCACATCGATAGACTGCTCAAGGTTTATAGGCGTATACCTCGACCCACCAATCAAGGCTACTTTGGTATTGACAAACAGCGTTTTCTTTTTCTCCGGTTTACCAATCTTAAATTCCTTTCCACCCAACAGGTTAAAGACATAGTTGCCATCAAATGCAGTGTTGCGCTGGATTCCATCCTTTGCCGTATACAAAGAACGATATAGGGAAAGTGTGCTCATATAATAGAAGTTTTGACTAAACGTTCTTTCTAAAGTCAATTCAAGCCCATAATTCGTTCCCTTTCCATCGTTGACCAACGAACGTGTGGTAAACCACTCTGGTGAATTTAAGAGAGAAAATGTGCTGTTGACGTCATTTTCGACCGGCACGTTATACAACATCTGGTAGTAAACCTCTGCCTTTAATTGTGTGGTTTTACTCAGTTGTTTATCGTAGCCTATCACAAAATGAGCTGCTTTAGACAATCCTAAATCGATGTTTGGATTAATAAAACGACCATCAGGTTGTTGTTGTTCGCCGAGGTAGGTAGCAATACTTTCTCTCTTACTGTGTAAACCAAATCCAACTGTATATGCTTGTGATTCATTCTGTTGCCATCTCAATGCCCAACGCGGTTCAACCGAAAAATTGTCGTTCAACAAAAAGTGAATGTAGTGTAGTCCGCTCACCATAGTTAAGTCTGTGTTAACCCGGTATTTCCAGCTCAGAAAACCTTGAAACGTTGTTGCACTTCCCTTCTTTTTTAGGCTAGGTTCCAATTGGTCCGTTTGAGAACTCCAATATTGATCATCCAGATTGTAACCCAGTCGGTTAATGATAATTCCAGTTTTGAATTTGTTTCGCGAATTGAGTTTGTACTTGAGCACCGTGGTTCCAGCAAATGTTGTTTTCAATATTCTTGAATCTGCCACAGTATACAATTCATTCTGATCGTCTAAAATATCAAACCGACTGTTTTGTTCTGTACCCGTAGTTGAAACTGTCGTTTTTATAAACGCTTTCTCATTAATAAGATACGTATGAGACAGGCCTACAACACCCAATTTAGACCCGGCTTCACCTCTAGACGTAATGACATCCTCATTTTCCTCACTTGAGATTTGTTGAGAAATACTACTTATACCACCTAAACCAAAAAGAGATAAGGTGTGTTTCTCTCCGGCAGGCAGCCACAATTTGAAGGAAGCATCTTGATACTTTGGAATTCCCCCATAGTCCACAATGCCCAGATCATTTAAAATGGACAAGGTAGAATATCGGTAATTGACTAAGTAAGACCCTCTATATCCCTTTTTAAAGGGTCCCTCAACCGTCATATCCGTACCTAAAATACTTGCTGTAGCCGAGTACTCTCTTTTCTCGTTATTCCCTCTGCGAAGCTTCATATCAAACACCCCTGACAAGGCGTTCCCGTAATCTGGTGCGAACGCTCCAGTAAAGAAGTCTGAATTACCCAGCATCGCACTATTTAATGCGTTTATGGGACCACCGGTGCCACCTTCTTCTGCAAAGTGATTTGGATTCGGAATTTCGATCCCATCCAATCGCCAAAGAATACCGCGTGGAGAATTCCCCCGAACAACAATATCATTACTTCCCTCTGCATTGCTATTGACACCTGCGAATGAAGAAACCATACGTGCAGGATCATCTATTGCTCCTGCATATCGTTTTGTTTGTTCAACGGAAAACGACCGTGCGCTTACGACGGCCATTTCATTGATTACTCTTTTTCGACTTCTTCTTTTCGACACCACCGTATGGTTAAGGGTTTCTACAGACTCAACAAGTTCAATATTTAAAACGATCTCCTTTCCCGAACCCACAAGAACGTTCGACATCACTTTGTCTTCATAACCAACAAACGAAATTTTCAAGGTAACTCTGCCTAAAGCCACATCAGGTAACCTGAAATTTCCTTGATTATCTGTAAGGGCGCTAATTTCAGGGTACGAGTTTACAACGACTACATAAGCCTCTATGAGAGGCGACCGTGTATCCTGGTCAATTAACGTTCCTCGTATGGTCTGCGTCATAACTTGTGATGAAGCAAGTTGATGAGCGAATATTAGAATAAGTGAGAATAAGGTGGCAGCGAACTTTTTCATATCCCTTTGTTTAAATATTGTTTTTATGCCTGTAAGACAATCTTCTTTCGACTTACCCTTATTTAACACTAAATAATAGGGACATTATTTTGCAACACGCTTAAAAACAGCATATTAAACAAGAAACATTGATTAAACGCCAATGTATTATTCTTAAAAAGGCATGAAACTTCGAAGGGAACAGGTGATGGAAGTGAAACAAAACTGAACAAACAAAAACCGTCAGTAAACAAGTAGGGCTCTGATTCCCATCAGAGCCCTCACTCGAAAATTACTAATTATTATAAAAAGATCTTATTCCTGCCGCTGTTGTCCTAGTCGGCAATCGTATAACTCACCGTAACAAATTGATTTTGCACGGCAGATAAATTTTGATAGTTATCAATACTCAATAACGAATACTGAAGTAGTCTCCCTTTCCCTACACCTTCACCTGTATAGCAAGAAGCGATATCCTGAACCAAACGTTGGTTGGAGGTAGATAAATAAATTTCTTTCATGGCTGCACCTAGGTCGCCTTGCCCATACTGTGTTACATCACCCGCCTGAAGTTTTAGTGCTACACCTTCAGGTAAGTTCCCAGCTGCAATTCGTACAAATATGTTTTTTACCTGCCCAGATACTCCACCTTTGATACACGAATAATTCAACCATAGAGAAGAATCTTTTGCCTGATCAAATACAACACTTGATCCAGCATCTACTGGTGCAGAAGCAGACAAATGTATTTCAGAACCGCTCTCACTAGTTAGTTGCATTGAAGAAACTTGAGGGGCTATAAGCAAAACCGTATGTGCATCTTCTGAATTTTGCGCAACACAGTATGAGTTGAACATAATTCCCGAAAAAACACCCAAGATCAAAAGACCTTTATTAATACAGTTTGTAAACATAATTGTAGCAGCATGATCTCAGCATATATGCATAATAGTTTGCACAACTCCGCTGAAATACACTTGCAAGGTGGCCTCATTAACTTAAGACCTTAGAATTTATGCGCCATTTTGATAATTATTTACTTATTATCTAAAGTTATGGCCTACGCCTAATTCAATAGGAGACTCGTTTGTGAATACTGTTTTACTCCATTTGGCTTGGTGGATATCCATTATAATCCTTAAAACATTTTGTAAAATAACTTAGGCTTCTAAAGCCTACTTTTTCAGCGATTTGGGACATATTCCCATACCCAACATATATCAGATCCAGAGAGCGTTTTAATCTATACTCTCTAATGAACTGGCTCACGGATTTTTGTGCCAATGATTTAATTCGTTTTTGGAGAGAGGATGTGCTGATACCCATTTCACTCGCTACATCCTTCATTCCTAAATCTGGATTATTAATGTGATTCTCAATCGTTAATTTCAATTTTTTAAGAAATCGCTCATCTTGAGACTCGGTAATTACTTTCTCCGGGTTCAAATACATGACCTGAAGTAACTTCCTTCTCGTTTGGACAAGATTCCTGACCTTCAACAACAATTCCTCCATCAGAAACGGTTTGGTTATGTAATCATCAGCACCAAATTCAAGCCCTTGTAATTTTGCACTTGAAGACACATTTGCAGTAAGAAAAATAACGGGAATAAGTTCCGTATCTGTATCCAGTTTAAGTTCTTTCACCAATTCAAAACCATCTTTTACTGGCATCATTACGTCCGAAATAATTAAATCAGGCTGGACTCTCCTGATCATGTTAAGTCCCTCCTGTCCGTTGGCTGCAGATTCTACATCGTACTTATGCATTTCAAGAATATCGACCAGGGTCTGTCTTAACTCATACTCATCTTCAACTATTACTATTTTCGTCTTTATCATACCGTCAACGCTCGATTTGGTTCTCAATGTACTAAAATTAAATCTTGTGCCTCCCTTCTTCAAATCTGGATCGCAAGTTTTGAACAACAAACATGGCTCGTGGACAGGACTCATGCAGTCTATCAACAATTAAACCGATTGATGTATCTAGTAATCTACAAAGATCTTCCCTATTTTTACGAAAAAAAATGCATGGTCGCTAGCGGAAAAAAGATTTTGGTCATCGACGACGAGCCTCGAATCAGGGAAAGCATAATTGACATTTTAAACGTAAGTGGATATGCCACTAGTTCAGCAAACGGAGGCGAAGAAGGTCTTAAATTAGCCTTAAGTGAGTCTCCAGACCTTGTTTTGTGTGACATTATGATGCCTAACATGGACGGGTTTGAATTCTTGACCTATTTAAAAGCCAATAAAAAAACCCGTGATATCCCTTTTATTTTTTTAACCGCCAAAGCCGAAAGGCAAGACCTTAGGAAGGGAATGAATCTTGGCGCGGACGACTACCTATTAAAACCCTTTGTTATTGACGAGGTGCTTCATGTTATTCGCACCCGAATTAACAAAAGGACAGATATAGAAAAAAAATTCGAATCTAAAATCCAAGCCCTCCAGGAAGAAAACAAACTCAAAAAAGGCAAAATAGATGAATTGTTATTTGCCATTTCACATGATATTAAAGAACCTATTTCTAAAATATTAAGCATCTCAAAACTGATATCCCACCAAAGGCAATGGGATGATCAACCGACTGCGGAGCTCGACGATCTGATAAAATATTTGGAGCAAAATTGCCAGGACTTAGACCAAACAGTAGACATTATTGATCGTCTAAGTGATCGTCAATAACGGACTAATTTCTTTTTTTAATCACCATTTATAGGGTAACACCATAGTAAATGTTGTCCCCTTATTCAGTTTACTGACCACCTTAATTTCACCATGGTTCAGTTCAACATATTCTTTTGCAATAACCAACCCTAAACCTGTACCTAATATTTCACCCACATTAGTTGCCCTATGAAAAGGTTCAAATACCCTATCTAATTCATCCTCTGGAATTCCTATTCCACTATCCTTTACTTCCAATTCAACCGTAGATTTTAAAAATTTCACCGTAATAACGGGGTTCGTATCGGTTGAATATTTAGTTGCGTTTGATACTAGATTGTCAATAGCATGCTGGATATACCCTTTGGATAATTTTAAGTTTTTAGGCTTTCCCTTTACCCTAAGTTCCACTTGTCTACCTTTTTTGTTAAGCTTATTGAACGTTGATGCAACGGTGTCACACAATTCTACAAGGTTTACAGACTCAAATTTAACCACAAGGTCTTCAGCAGAAATTTGACCTAGTATCAATACATCGTTCATCATGCTGGTCATTCGTTGAACCTCTTTCTGAATCCTTTTATCTGCCTTAATGACTATGCTGTTGACGTTCTTACTTAGGTCTTTGGTTAACATTGAAAACAATTCCGAATTACTCTGGATGACCGCTAAGGGTGTCCTAAACTGATGAGAAGCCAT
>CAYZWM010000123.1:0-9452 GCA_964482155.1 uncultured Chitinophagaceae bacterium
AGTATGTGTCGTGCCTCTTGCTATAATTTGTGATCCGGATTTAAATCCAGAGTTCAATGTATCCTATGAGCTGGGATATAAAACTCAGATAACCAAGGACTTTGGAATCACCTTATCCGCCTATAACAACAACCGATTTGACTACATCGTAAGTAGACGAGTTATTGTTCAAGACCAAACGGGTCGACCAGTAACCAAGGTGATGTACATAAATCAAGATTATGCCAAAATTGTTGGAACCGAATTCTCAACGACGTATCGAATTGGTGAATTTATGCGGATCTTCTGGAACATTTCGTATCAGGTAGCACGTGGCAAATCCAATTCTGCGCGTGAGTCCAGCCTTCAAATTGAACAAACCGGAGAAGTACCTCTGAGTACAGAACAATATTTAGCCTGGGATCGACCCTGGAACACGACTTTGGGCATTGCACTGTCTTACGATACATCCCTTAAGAGATTGCCAAAGTGGTTAAAAAACAGCCAGGTCTTTGTCTCCAGCAACTATCAAAGTGGATATCGGTATACACCCCAGGTTCTGGAAGGGTATAACAATTTGGGCAGACCTCAATATGCCCCACAAATTGACAAATATTTACAGGATCGGGCAAAACCCTGGTACAACACAAACATCAAATTGAACCGTACGTTCACGTTCTCAAAAAATGGAACCAAGGGTATTACGGTGAGCTATGAGCTTCGTAATGCGTTCAATAATCGAAACCCTCAGATCATAAATCCGGTCACAGGAGATGCCTATCAAGATGGGGATGATGTGCCAAACAATTGGCGAGATCAGCGATATATTGGCCCACAGGAAAGAGGCCTTCCTCCTACCAATCCTGCGCGCTACTTAGCTCCACGCCAAATGTTGTTTGGTATTCGATTTAGATTTTAATGAAGTGAATTCGTTAGAGTTTAACGTCTAAAGCGTCGCGTAAACCGTTTCCAACAAAGTTGAATGACATCACCAAAAGCATAATGGCAATACCCGGTGCTAAAGCCAAATGTGCCGCACCAAAAGCGATATATGTATAGTTTTCATTGAGCATTTGCCCCCAGCTTGGGTAAGGTGGTTGAACACCGAGACCCAGAAAACTCAACCCTGCTTCAAGCAAAATAGCCGACGCAAAATTAGCAGCGCAAATAACTACAATCGGCCCCATGCAGTTGGGTAGAATATGACGGAGCATGATTCTCAAATCCGAGAAACCCAACATTTTACCCGCTTGGACAAATTCAGTTTCTCGTAAACTAAATACCTGCCCTCGTACTATACGCGCCAATTCGACCCACATAGTAAGCCCCACAGCGACAAAAATTTGCCAAAATCCTTTTCCCAGTGCAAACGTGATTGCAATAACCAGGAGTAAGGTAGGCAGTGACCAGATGACATTGATCAACCACATAACGCATTTATCGACCCAGCCCCTATAATACCCCGCAGCCAGGCCCAGTAAAACACCCAGAACGAGGGAAATAAGGACAGAAATGATGCCAACGGATAAGGAAATTCGTGTGCCCAGCACCAGTCGACTAAAGACATCTCGACCAAAGACATCGGTACCTAATAGGTAGTTATTAGAAATTAACCTCTCCGGGGATTCCTCTAGTACCGCCCGGGATTGAATCCAATTGGCGTAGGCAGTATCTGACTGATTGTCAAATAAGTACAACTTGTTATCCGTCGCTCTACCAGTAACAAACAACTCTTTAATCCCCGATTTCAATTCGTTGGTATCGGACAGGAACCAGGCTTTGTACCCCGGTTTTTTTAAGTCCATTTCGACATGCATCTCATTGCACGAAGACGATTTATCAGGTGTAAAGAGGTAGCCTCCAATAGTGACTAAAGTGCAGCATAAAATAAATGCCAGCCCCAAAACCGCCAGTGTGTTCTTTTTATATTTTGCCCAGAATGCTTTCAGGTATCAAGATTTAAGGCTTCAAAGAAAACAGTTTATTCCTATTTTCTATCGCAAAGAATACATCAATATTTACTCCAGCACGATTGCCTTAGGTAATTCGGGTTCTAGCCACCTATTCTCAGCAGCACCGATTCCACTTAAACTTCTGACAATCAATGATTTGATCGTCATCTATCGATTCAACAAATGATCTATTGCCGTTTCGATAGTGGGGTAACGGAATGAAAATCCCTGTTTTGAAAGCCGGTGCGGGACTACCCATCGACTTTTTAGTAGCAATTCCGTCTCTGTTCGGGTTAAAAAAGCGGCTATTTCAAGAATCCATTTGGGCATAGGCAGTCCAAACGGCATATGAAGTTTTTCTCTGATTGCGGCCATCCATGTTCTGTTGTTAGACGGGTTTGGAGCAGAAACATTAAAAACCCCAGATAGGTTTCCGCGATCCTTAATAAACTGAATGGCTTCAAATACATCGTGAATATGAACAAAGCTAAACCGTTGATTGCCACTTCCGTGTTTCCCACCTAGTCCCCATTTAGCCAGTCGGCTATATGCCGGGAATGCCCCACCTTTATTCCCTAAAACAATGGCAATCCGCAGAGCCACCTGACGGGTTTTGGGAAAACCGAATTCAAAGAAAACCTTTTCCCAATGGGTGGCTATGTCTACGGAAAAGCCGTGTCCTATTTCACCATCAACTTCTGTCATAGGCCGATCTTCGGCATTGCGGTAGATGGTTGCTGTACTGCTGTTAATCCAAAGCAACGGTGGTGTTATACATTGGTCAATTACATCGCCCAGTTGTTGGGTGGTTTCCATTCGAGATTGGAGTATGGCTTTTTGATTGGATTGGGTATATCTGCAGTTTACTGATTTTCCTGCCAAGTTAATGAGCAACTCTGCTCCTTCCAGGGCGGTTTGAAGTTCGTGATCCTTCCAGGGAATTGTTTTGTAGCGTGTGTTTAACGCCGGTTTTCGGGAAACAATAATCACTTCCTTACCCATTTGATGATAGCGGTTGGCCAGGTAGTTGCCAATAAACCCAGTTCCGCCTGCAATGACTACTTTCATAAATCCTCTATAAATCGCATTGGTTTTTTGTACGGATTGAGAACCGTAAAGGTGACGAACCAAAAATGAATAATTAACCCGACTGGAATAAGACACAAAAGAGCTAATCCTTCCCTTGTCTGTAACCACCAATCGACTTTATGTTGATCCATATAATTTCCGTAAAGGCTTACACAGGTTAGGAACAAAACGCTTATACCCAAATGACGAAACAAAATGGATTTAGTTCTCCGTCTTAAGAAATCGATAATGGAAACAACGAGTTGACTCATTCCAGTAAACATGGATAAGCCCAACAGTAGAAATGGTATAGCCTCATTTCTACCTCTATCGACGAGTCCATAAATAAGGATCGCGAGGGTGGCCCCGAACCAACTCAATTGGAGACCATAGTTGAATTGTTTAAAAAAGCTCATAATCGTACGTTTAAGTCCTAAAAAGCGGTGGCCTAAGCCACCGCAGTAAAACAACTATTGATTAGTTTGAGTGGTTACCTCGGCCTTTGCCCGTTGATTTTCTAATCGTTTTCGAAGCATAAGATTTTCGGCTGTTTTCTTTTTTCCTCTGAATAACATATACAGGTTAAAGAAGACCATTATCCCTAGAAACACACTTAAGGTTCCGACCTTCTCACTGAGTATTTCATAAAAGCCTTGCATGCTGATATTAGACACTCCATCAATTTTCATAATGAAGAGGGCAAAGCCTAAACTGAGTAGATAAAAACCCATTTCGAATAGGGTGTTTGTACTGTCTGCAATTTCAAGGCGCCCCTTAAAAATATCAGACATAAATACCTTAGAGTTTCTGAAAAAAACTTTGGCCACCACTAAGGTGAGCAAAATGGCTACGGGTAAATAAACCACGTACGCTGTTACAATTAGATTTTGCATAATGATGTTAATTAATGTGTTAAAAATTTTATAAATGTTTTTCGTTTAGACAAGAGATAAAGGCATACCATGTTGTTGATGTGAAGTACACCGAGTGCCAATAGGATTATGCTGACTCTATGGAATAGGATTTGAATCAATTCTAAGCTGGAGCCTATACCTGGCCAACCACCGATGGATATACTCAAGTAGCCAATATTGACCAAATAATAACCAACCAGGAGCATCTTGTTTATGGCATTGGCTGCCTCGGTGTTGCCATTAAACAAGTTAATGATCAGGTGAATGCCGTTTTTATAAAATCCATACCCAACAACCACGGTTATATAAATGGTCACCGCGAGATAAATAGAGTAGCCGATTACATTCAAATTCATATCCGTATTATTTTATGGAAACAATTGTACTTATTATATTTTCAATAATTATTGAAACTTTTAATCAAAATTTTTTACTTCTTCTTTCCCATCCATTTAAAAAAGATGCTTTCATCCAGTTTCATCACCAAATCCAACGCGCTTCCAGCTCGTTTAGACATGCCATCCACTGATTTTACCACTTTTCTGAACTCTTTAACTTCTTCACTATTTCCTTCAACCGTTTTGAGTTCGCCAAGAATTCGAACTAGAGGTTCCAGCTCTCTTTTCTTTCGTTCACGAGACACTTTCTTCGCCAGCTCCCACATGTCTTTTTCAGAATAATAATATTCCTTCCGATCGCCAGGAATAAAACTCTTGTATATCAAGCCCCAGGCCAAAAGTTCACGAACATTCATATTTGCATTCCCTCTTGAAATCTGAAGTTTCTGCATAATCTCGTCCGTAGACAAAGGTTTTGGAGTGATCAGCAATACGGCCTGGATCTGTGCCATGGTCCTGTTAATCCCCCAACTGGCTCCTAATTGACCCCAGCCCTGAATAAATTTCTGTTGTGCTTCTTCGAGTTTCACAGGACAAATATACTCCGATATTATTAAACTTTCAATTATTTCTGAAAGTTTAATTTATTGCCCTTAAAAAGATGGCCCAACGTCGTGTTGAGCCATCCACTATTATTGTTTCTTTTTATTCCAGCATAAGTTGTTGAGTCATTCTTCCATGTGTGGTTGCCACAGTAATGATGTATGTCCCTCTAGCCAACTTACCCAAGTCAATAGTCTTTTCAAAACGTGAGCTCATTTTCTCTCCCACATAGGCAAAGACTTCTTTTCCGGTAATATCTAAAACGTGAATGTGTACACTTCCCAAATCATTGTTGCTTAGGTCTATGGTGATACCTGCCTTTGCTGGATTTGGATATAACTTAAATGCATCAAAACCAATGGGGTCAACACCCACATTCTCAACGTCAACAATGTATGACGTATCTCGTGTACCGCATTTGTTGGTAACGGCATAACTCAACGTATAACTTCCGTGTACTCGATACCGGTGCGTTGTACTCTTATCTGTACTCGAATCACCATCGCCAAACTTCCATAAATACGTATCGCCGTGATCGGAATAATTCAAGATCGTAATGTTCTTATGTGCCTGGGTCATCTTAAAGTCGATGGTCGGTAGAGGATCCACTGAAATTTTTATTGAATCTTCACCACCACAGCCCGTACTGTTTTCAATCGCTATATTATAACTGGTGGTAAACTTCGGTGATACTGTAATCGATTTCGTCTTTTCTCCAGTGCTCCAATTGTATGTAACGTCATCCGTTGTTTCGACATTTAAAATTAATGTAATTCCTTCACATATGGTCGTATCGTCTCGAACACTAAAGCTTGGAATTCGAGCTACTTCTACCACTACACTGTCAATAATAAAACAGCCATTGGCCGAAAACCCTTTTACATAAAACGTTTTTGAGGAAATAGGCAATGCGTTATAATCTGCCGTTTGAGGACCACCTTCCCACTCATAGGAATCTGCTCCATAAGCCATCAATGACGCTCGGCTACCAAAGCAAACTGCTGTATCGTTGGATGTGCTGAGATTGGGCCCTTTTGTTACCGTAACCGTAACACTATCGAAAGCGACACATGAATATCCGTCAACAACCTTAACCACGTAGGTTTTGGTTTGTCTTGGATTCACCATATAAGTTGCCGTGGCAGAGCCTCCAGTCCATTGGTATGTTGTACCACCACCAGCCATTAGGGTTAAAGGTTGTGCCTCACAAAGGGTTGTGTCGTTATTGACAACGGGAACCGGTTTACTTATTGTTACCTGTACAACTTTGTCGCTTGAGCAACCATTTGAAGAGTCAGCAATAACGGTATAAGCGGTTGTTGCCGAAGGTGTAACACTATAATTAGTATTTGCTGGACCATTGACCCATCGATACTGACTACCTGTGGTAGCTATCAATGTCACAGGTTCTTTTTCACAAACGGTGGTATCATTATTTACACTCAAATTGGGCACCTTCTTAACGAAAATGGGCATTTGTAGCTCACCTTCCTTACCGCATTTATCTGTACCGGTTACTTTTAACGTAAATGATGCGCTTGCCTGAACTTTGACCACATTACCTGTTTTTGCTTTAACAGGCCCAAACGGTTCCCAAACATAGGTGTCAGCTCCTTTGGCCTCAACGACATACTGCTGATTACTACAAATTGAATCGTCAAGGTCAACTGTAATTGTTGGAAATTCAATTTCTCCGAAATTCATTCGAACAAGGACAATCTCGCCTCCAGCCAAATTTAGTTGTGGCCAACCTGCGGCACTGTATTTACACACATTCGGTTTATAAAACTGATTATCATAGCCCAGGGCCATATTACTATTGGTCACTAACTGTTCTATTGACACAAAATAAGTTCCTGTTTTCAAATTTTGATCGCAAACCAATTTGGTCGTATACCAACGAGCTGTACCGTCGGTTTTTATGGCGGGTGATCGCTCAATCACGTTACCTGGTGTTCCTGAATACTCATATAAGTTCACTCGTACAGAATCGCCGGAGGTACCACCATTGATAAAAAATGAGACACTTGTCAGCGTATCATCTGTATAGAGTTGATAAACATTACCAATTTCTATGGTTCCAGTATTGGCTCCAACCCCACCTACGTATTCACCATTATCGCGACTATAAATAGAGTCATTTATTCCAGTCGTTAATTTCAGTGAATTATTTGAGTAATTCACATCCGTTTCATTTAAACCCACATTTAATGACAACTCTTCATCGCCGTCTTTAGGCCAATACAGAAATTCGTTCGTCAAAACCTTTCTGTCGTAGGCGGTCATTGATCCGACATCAACGGTGTCCTTTTGAGATTTTAATTCACCATAAACTTTAACACCTGTTATTTGCTTAATACCATTATTTCTAATTTCGGTGGTGTACGACAGGGAGTCACTGATGTGTGAGCCTGGGACAAAATAGTACCCGTCTTTATTTTTTCGCAAGCTTGCTTCAAAAATTAAAGCATCATAATTGTCTGGTGTATACGTAGATATAGTAATTGCATCAAGGGCACAATCACTTGTAAAACTTGAGCCGGTTACAGCCCGAAACCGAATCTGAATTGAAGACCCATTGAATTTAGCCAATCCAACCTTGGCCAATTTCCAACTCGTACCCTGGCTGCCGGTTATTCTCCAAACGTCTTTCGTCCAGTTTGTTCCATCAAAAATATCAATGGACAATGACCCCATTGCCGCACCGTACATGTGATATGCAAATTCCAACTGATAATAGCTGGTTCCTGAAAAATCAAAACACGGACTCAGTAAGTTTATTTCTGAATTTACACATCCACCACTCGACTCGGTGTACAAATACGTTCCTGCCGTCGTTCCTGGTGAATAATCCGTTCCCGATCCAACCCCGGATGTGGTTGATGTACTTCCTGGCCCAGTTGCGGTTGATGGAGTACCCGCAGAATCTGCTCTCCAATCACCATCATCGGTCAGATCTTGCAACCACCCGTCTGAAGTGTCGCCTTTTGTTGTTAGGTCACAACTCGTTATGCTTTGTAAGCTATCAAATTTTTCGAAGTCGTATGTATACGGATATTTGTTCACGCATTGGGCCTGAACCATTAAATTTCCAAAACACAGAAAAAGGATAAAATAGGTAAGTTTTTGTCTCATAATTTTTGCTACTACGGTAAATAATCGGCTATTTTTAGGCGTCCAAGGTCAACATCAGACAAAAAACAGCTTACTAATTTACACAAAACTTACAATGTAACAAGAATCGATCTGTCATTCTCTCTTCAAAATCTCCAACCCTTTTTGAAGATTTTGCTTGTCTACATCCCGAACAATAGGATATGACAAATCCAATTTTTCTAACGCTCCAATAATAATATCACATACGGCAGCCTGCATAAACCACTTATTATCAGCCGGTATGATAAACCAAGGCGCCTTTTCAGTTGATGTATTACGAATAGCTTCTTGATATGCATTTTGATAGTCATCCCATAGCGCTCGTTCCTTTAAGTCGCCAATGTTAAACTTCCAATTCTTTTCTTGTGTATGTATTCTACTCAAAAAACGCCTCTTCTGTTCCTCTTTACTTACGTTTAGAAAAAACTTAAGAATGATGGTTCCATTATCCGTCAAATGTTCCTCATGATCACGAATCGCTTTTAAGCGTTTGGCCCAAAATGCCTCGTCTATGTGCTCGAGTTTAGTCACGCCAGGTATTCGCTGACCTAATATATATTCGGGATGAACCCGGGTAACCAATACTTCTTCGTAATACGACCGATTAAATATGCTAAACGTACCACGTTCAGGCAACACTTTGGCTGACCTCCACAAATAGTCGTGATCCAACTCTTTTCGAGAAGGCGATTTGAAACTATGCACTTTGCTTGCCTGAGGAAACATGCCAGAAAATACTTTTCGTATGGTACTGTCCTTGCCAGCAGCGTCCATAGCCTGAAAAACAAGCAAGACGGAATGCCGGTCGGTGGCAAACATCATGCGTTGCAGCTCATGAAGTACTTCTTTGTCGCTTTCCAGTTTTTTCCGACCCTCTTTTTTGCTCGACAAGTTTGCCGTATAATTGGTTTCGTAATTCTTCAAGTCTATATCCCGGCCATCATACACAGCCATTTGGACATCATTTATAAACGTATGCATAGAAAGCAAATATAAGTCTTCGCTTGTGAGACTATCAAACTCAACTATGTGAGCATAAAGGGCTTAGTAACGCGGTGCAATCGTAAAGTATAAAGATGATATGACATTGGTCATGATCAATGGATGAACACTACGTTTATATTTGAGGCAATAAATGAAATTAAGAAAGGCCCTTTTTACACCAATAGATCATATTCATATTTCGATTTGGCGGATTCTCTTTGGATTGGTTCTGGTATTTGAATGCTTTGGATCGAACCTGGTGGGTTGGACGAAGCTCGTATTTATCAACCCTCCTGTTTTTACATTTAATTTTATTGGACTCGACTGGCTTCAACCATTTAGTGGCAATGGCATGTACTTCTATTTTGCAGTCATGGGCGTGCTTGGGATATGTATTGCAATTGGATGGCGGTATCGTCTCAGCATGATCCTATTCACTCTGGGGTGGATGGGACTCT
>CAYZWM010000123.1:9462-12215 GCA_964482155.1 uncultured Chitinophagaceae bacterium
AACAAGTTATAACAACCATCATTACCTGATGCTTCTACTCTGTTTGATGATGTGTATTACCCCTGCTCATGCCAATTTAAGTTTGGATGCGAAACAGGGAAGAACGCAGCGAAGGGACTTTCTACCGAGTTTATTTAAATGGCAATTCATTGTTCTACTGCTGATTGTTTACATCTATGCCAGTGTTGCCAAATGGTATCCAGATTGGATGAGTGGCGAGGTTAGTGAACTGATGTTCAATCATAAAAAGGACATCCCTATTATAGGCTCTTTTTACGGTTGGAAGTTCGGCCCAATTCTTATGGCCTGGGGTGGGATATTCTACGATTCACTCATCATCCCACTCCTCCTGTTTAAACCCACCCGGAAATTTGCTTTCTGGACTTCGGTTCTCTTTCACCTGTTTAATTCCATCACGTTTCAAATTGGCACGTTTCCATATATGATGATTGGATCCATGATCTTTTTCTTCCCCCCGGAGACCATCCGTAACCTATTTCGAAGAAAATTACCTGAGAAACTGATTCAATATGTATCTCTTCCTGAAAGACACCAAAAGCTCTTTACCGTTGGCTTTGTCCTCTTTTTTTCTATTCAGTTGATCTTACCACTTCGCCACCATTTGATTCCGGGCCACGTGTACTGGACAGAAGAGGGACATAAATTGAGCTGGCGAATGATGTTACGAATTAAATCTGGCGACATTCACTTTCGGATTTTAGATTCTGACGGTAAACGTATCTCACATAGACCGACAGACCATTTGTCAAACGATCAATATCGTTCCATGTCAACCCATCCGGATAAGATTTGGCAGTATTGTCAATATATCAAAACCCTCTATGGTGAAGACATCACAATCAACGTGACCTGCTGGGTAAAATTAAATCAACGAAAGCGGCAATTACTGATCGACCCCGAAGTCGATATGGCTCAAGCAGAGTGGCACACTTTTAAACACGAGTCCTGGATACTTCCAATAGATTGGGAGGAGGACACCGCGGTTCGTCATTAAGTATTGAAAAAAATGTAATACGTAATCCGATCCTCACTTCCAAATCCTATACTTGCGCAATGCAATTCATTCAAACCGATGTGACGTATCTGGATCAAATCACCAACCTGTTTGACCAATATATGGTTTTTTATAAAAAGCCCTCAGACAAACATCGATATAAAGCCTATATCAGTGAGAGACTAACTCATAAGGAGGCAACGGTTTACATGGCATTTACCGAAGATGGGCATCCCGTTGGCTTTGTATTAAACTACCACTCGTTTTCATCTGTATCATTGGGTAAAGTTGTCGTATTGAATGACTTGTTTGTATTACCTAAATACAGAAATCAAGGCATTGCAGAACGTCTAATTCAATGTAGCTTTAGACTTGCCAAAGAAACGGGTGCTATTCGTGTTGATCTTGGAACCGCCAAAGACAATTTAAACGCACAACGATTGTATGAAAAGATTGGCTTCGTTCGCGACGATGAATTTTACGCCTATAGTTATTCGATTCATAGTTAACCAACCATGAACTACAACGAAATCATACAAGAACTTAGAGAACTGGGTGAACCGGAGAAAGTCCTCTTTAAAAAACAAAAATTCGGCATTGTATCGAACAACGCCTTAGGTATATACCAAAAAGATTTAAATATGTTGGCGAAACGTATTGGTAAAAACAACGCTCTTGCCGAACAGCTATTTGACAGCCAAATATATGAGGGACGTGTAATGTGCAGCAAAATATTTAGTCCCAAAAACCTAACCAGTCAACACATGGAAAAATGGGTAAAGACCTTTGAAAACTGGGAAATTTGCGATTCGTTTTGCATGGGTCTGTTTGCCAAAAGTTCGTTTGCCATACCCAAAGCCATCGAATGGTCTGAGCGAAAGACAGAGTTTGAAAAACGGGCAGGATTTGCTATTATCGCGGCCTATACCATGGCCGACAAAAAAGCACAGAATGACGTGTATGAACAATTCCTTCCATTGATTATTAGGGAAGCAACAGACGATCGAATTTATGTCAAAAAAGCGGTTAACTGGGCCCTTCGTAATATTGGTAAGCGAAACATCGACCTCAACAAACAAGCCATTAATACCGCCAAACAAATCCTCCGACTTGAATCAAAAACGGCGAAGTGGATTGCCTTAAATGCGTTGGAAGAATTGACTAAAGATAACGTACGAATGTCCGATTACCCCAGAGATATTTACAGGCCTACACCTACATAGTTCACCTCATTCTCAATCTGTTTCTTTCCGGACCAAAAGTTCACCATTACCTACGTTAAATGGTGCATAAAAGTGTAATGCATACCGTATCTTCGAGGCGTTTAATCCGTTGCCCGGGCAACGCAACATAATGATTGACCAAAACGACATCCAAGGTATACGAATTACAACAGAAGACAATCCGCTTCGAATCTTAATGAGCTCATGTCTCGTCGGAACCCTATGTGGATACGACGGCACAAACAATGGAGAATACCCCAGTGCTCGAAAATTTCTTGATTACAAAACGGTCAAACTCACCACATTCTGTCCAGAAGAATTTTCGTACGGAACTCCTCGCGAATTAAGCGACATTCATGGCGGCAATGGTTTTGATGTTTTAGATGGAAAAGCTAAAGTACTTTCGGAATCTGGCAAGGACTGGACCAATGGGATGATAAACGCCTCTGAACAGATGTTAAAGGTCGCGCTAAACGCTCAAATCGAAGTTGCTATTCTGATGGACATTAGTGCTG
>CAYZWM010000124.1:0-12056 GCA_964482155.1 uncultured Chitinophagaceae bacterium
GACCATTTTGATGCGGGTGAAGTGTCAGAAATATGGATCACCTTCGCCGATCCCCAGCCTCGCGATGGTAAGGCTAAAAAGCGACTAACCCACCTCAGGTTTCTTCAAATGTATCAACAGATTGCTGTACGACCGCTTACGATTAATCTGAAATGTGATAGCACGCTGTTGTATGAATTTACGAAAGAGGTTATTGCCGAAAATAGTTTTGAGACATTGGTTGATGTCGACGATGTTTATGCCTGGGATCAACGTCCAGAAGAACTAAACATCAAGACATTTTATGAAAAAATGTGGTTAAAAGAAGGTAAGAAAATCAAATACCTTAAGTTTAAAATCTAGGCATCAATGTCGGGTAAGCCTATTGCAGTATTAAACGCTGCGTTTCATTGTTAACTTTAATCAGGTATAGGCCTTTGGCGTATGAAGACAGGTCGACGGTGTGGGTCTGCAAACCATTTCCTGCAAGAATGTGCTCTTCAAGAACGTTCCCTTTCATGTCGAAAATGTGCAGTTGAGTGCCGCTTCCGTTAACCGTTTTAAATCGAATATGGGCTAAGCCATTTGATGGGTTGGGGTAAACTTGAAGTGATTCAATTTTTGTCAATATCGGATTGATTGAGGTATTAATCAAATTGTCGATTGAACCGAAACTTCCCTGGCTTAAGTTGTCAAAGCTCCCGGAATGTGTAGTCTCTAATCGTTGGGCACGAACCATATAATAAACCATACCATTATGAGGTGCTGTATGGGTGTATGTCGTTCCTGAGATCAGATTGGGGTTTGCTTTTACGTAAGGTCCCATGGAGTCCAGACTGTGATATACATTGTAACCATCAGGAACATCGTTGCTTGCAGCTGTCCAATTTAGGGTAACCGTTTGGTTGGCATTTGAACTTGACACTACCACGTCTGAAGGTGCTTCAAACATGTGCAGTCTCAAGGTGGGATCACCCATTAAGGCTACGTGAATTTGGTTTGTGAAATAACCGGGTGTATAGGTGTCTTCATTGTTTTGGGTTAACTGGGTACAAAAACCGACCGTTTCATTTAATGCCAGAGGGTAAAAGTGCCAGTTTGGTCGTCCTGCCCAGGAATTGGTCAGACCTCCATTTTCAACGGCAAGCGGTGCACGTAAAAAATTATTGGATACGTTCCAGTTTCCGAAGAAACTTCCAAATATCATATTGAAGTATCCTGCACCTTGATTGGCCTCAAAGTTGTCGGTGTTGCCAATTCCATTTGCTGATGTAAACGTACCACCTCCCGTTCCACAAGCCAACAAGTACTGGCTGTCTTTGAGGGTAGTCATGTAGTCATTTGTGTTAATATTTTCTAAACCAACAACAGCTCCGTAACTTCTGTACGCACTGCTACCAAAGGCCTCATTCGCATTAGCCCCAAAATTTTCATCAATCAGAGCCCGTTGGACTGGCTTACTAATGCCGTGTCGATAGTTGTGAATTTTGGCAATATATTGCTGTGTAAGTTCCACTTCGTCTTTGGTAAACTTCGGTAGATCAGAAAGGTCTACCCGACCTAGAGCATACTCAACCTTACCTGGTAGAATAATCTGGTCGTAGCGATTATCATTTGGCTCATTTCGTGTAAACGTTCGTGTGCCGTCTACAACTGTACGGGTATCCGTCCAGGTTCCAGTCGGAATGGCATAATATACATCTGCTGGCCACGCCCCGCAATGGTTGCCTTTACCTTCACTATGTCCATCAGGTGGAACGACCCAATAGCTGTCTTCACAATAAATGCCGGAATATGGTACGGCCACATGTCCCAAAATATATAAATTGTTTATGGTTGGGTTTAACGCTTTAAGCTCACCAATTTTGGCTCTGATTGTTTCATGATCTGTGTTACTAGATACGACATACTCCAGAACTTCATATCCATCGCCAGCCAAATCCCATCGAAGCGTGTTTAGGTCGACTTCAATGCTTTCGTAAAGAGCAGAATCGATGATAAGAAGTACGGCACCTCTGGAATGCATAGCCTCCACCTCAACACCGGTGGTTACAAAACCATGTCCAACGAGTCCGCCATTACCATTTTTTCTAACGTAGTACTCATAGGTCATACCCTTTTGAATCGTGTTGTCTGTATATGAATTTCCTGAAGTCAGGTTGGCCAGAGCAACGCCCCATGAAGAGCCGCCGACCGATTTTCTAAAAACATCGTAAGTTAACGCATCTGCTGCCCACTCAAAATTGAGTGTAATGCTAGGAGCCGAAGCATTTACGTCAACATCAAGAGCGACGGAATAATTCTCAGATCCTTGACCAAAGGATAATTTCGAAACGAGACAAATAGCCAGTAAGCAAAGGAATTTGGTAGTGTTTTGCATCTTAATAGAGTTTTAATCTGAACGAAAATACAAAATATCAAAACTACTGCACCCGTTTGGGTTGTTAATTATGAGTAGCATTACCTGAAAAAATGGGGTAGTAATCGTCTCCAAGTTGTAGATTGACCCAGGTTGAACCCTGGTTTGTATTTAATTCTATCCTCGGTAAAAGATAGGAATAAAGGGAATTCGCTTTGCTCATCCCATTTTTTTATTTCACATTTGAAGAAAAGCATATGAGTAAATATCTAACACTTGGACTTTTAATAATAGGCATTATCTCGGGGTGTAATTTGCGCAAAAAGGTGGAGTCAGAACCTGTGAAGACTGAACTTGATTGCGATAGCTCAATAACCTATTCCAATACCATAAAAAATATCTTTGATGCAAGATGTGTGAAATGTCATGGAGGAAACCTACCTAAAAGTGGCATTGATCTTAGTTCATACGAAATGGCATCAAAAGTGACCAACCACCGATTGGTTTGTGTTGTGTCATGGGGAGATAATTGCACTAATATGCCACCTAGTGAGAAGCAATTGACTTCAACAGAAATCCAACAAATTCAATGTTGGCTAGATAATGGTGTGAAGAACTAGTCGATCAGTACTTTGGTCTGATAGGTCTGCCCATTTCCGGAAACGCGGATATAGTAGGTTCCTCTGCTCCAGTTTAGGATATCCAGATCAATGCTTTCCTCACCCGTTTGGGATTCAAGAACTTTGCCAGTTATGTCCCATACTTCAAGTGTAAAAATGTCTAATGGGTTGGGTAAGGTTACATGAATTACCTCTTGTGCCGGGACGGGGTATACCGAAATATTTGATTTGTTCAATCCCATTACGGATGAAAATTCATCGGCAATACGGATATAATCAAGTTTGTCGAGTGTTTGAGAATTGCTGTTGCTGGAAACGGTCAATGAAATTGAGTATTTTCCTGTATCCTGAAAAACGATTTTTGGGTTCTCTGAATTTTTTGACGTGCCATTGACAAAAATAGAACTTGTCTCAGGTGTTATGCTCCAGGAATAACTTAAGCCAATACCAGTCGACTTGTTTGTAAATCTCACAACGTTTCCTTTTTTAGTCCAGGTTTTGTCAGCTTCAAAATCTACGACAATCGGAGTCACCGCTGACCATTCGTTTCTATAGGTGATACTCGTAGGAACAAATATCCCTGCCACTTCATTACCTACAATTGTCAGTACGGGTATCTTTTCATTGGTGCTTAGCCATTTGTACTCAATTAATTTAATGTCGGTCCCAAAATTGATGGACGGAGTAGAAACACTTATGGAATCCGTTTCTGTAATGACGCTCTTCAGTCTGATGCAGTTTTCATTGGTTAAATAGGGTGTCGATATTTTACCCCAACCGTCAACCGTAGTTACTCGAGTTCCAGATCGTGTAAACGTACCGAGTCTTATAAAACCAGCAGATATAGGTACCTCAACGTGAAAAGTTGTTGAATCCTTGTTCTCAAATTCTAATGGGAAAATGTAAATTTCATCGGGGTCTGAGTGTTTTCCTGATTGAGGTAAAGGAATGGCACTGAATTGAAATCCAATACCAATTTCAGAGTAGGAAGAACTGCTCTTTTTATAGAAATTGTATATGTTCTTAAGCTGAAAATCGCTAAAGCCTAATGTGTCGGCCAGTTTTTTACCCAATGCAGAAAATCCAAAATTAAGTACGTATGGAGTTTGAAGGCTGCTTTTATATTCCTCAACGCCATCAGAAATGGAAACTAACTTCGTAAAATCCCAGGTGCTACTCTTTCCAGTGGTCTTAATATCAACCGATGAAGTCGAGACAGCGGTTGAATATTCAATCGAATTGCCTGAGCTTGGCATGTTGTTATTTGTTATCGTTATCTGAGCATAAACCGAAGAACAACAAAACAAAAGTGTGATTAATGATAGGCGTAACATTGAAGGTCGTATTTAATTCTTAATTTTACGAAGTTAATAGATAGTTGCTAAATATGAACTTTGGTAAAAAATGTAGTCTTTTTCTGACCCTGGTATGTTTCACATCCGCCGGGTTTGCACAAAAACCAATAGGTAATTACACCTGTGGACACCAAATCCATCAAACATTTGAAACCAATAAGAAAGCGGCTGGTGTATTCGATGTCAGGAAATACTCCATTACGTTGAACATTACTGATTTTGACAACCAGCAGATTCATGGGTATACCGATGTGGAGTTTGAAGTACTCAAAGCAACATCAAAGATAGTGTTGAGTTTTGAGGGAATGACTGTTGATAGTGTGATGCTTGCTGGCAACCATTTAACGTTTAATCGATCAGGTGGGGATCTGGAAATTGAATTTTTGAATACACTTGTCGCCAAGGAAATTCGAACGGTGAGGGTGTATTATGGAGGAAAGCCCATAAAAGATGCAAGTTGGGGAGGTTTCTATTTCTCAGGAGAATACGCTTTTAATCTGGGGGTCGGGTTCACATCAGCCCCTCATAACTATGGACGGATATGGTTTCCATGCGTAGATAACTTTACGGATCGTGCGGTATATGATTTTAATATCACCTGTCCCGACAATAAGATTGCCCTTTGCAACGGTGTACTCACCAATGAAACGGCACATGGCAATGGCACAAAAACGTTTAATTGGGAAATGAATGACCCGATTCCAACTTATTTGGCAAGTGTTGCAGTGGCACCGTATACCTTCAGTCAATGGTTACATGAGTCTGGCGTTCCTGTCGTGTTAAGTGCAGTGGCTGCAGATTCTCTCAACATGGCTAAATCATTTGTCAATTTAAACAAATGCATTGATGCATATATTGCTCAGTATGGGCCGCATACATTTGATCGGATTGGTTTTAACCTGGTTCCGTTTAATGGAGGGGCAATGGAACATGCGACGAACATTGCATATCCACGTTTTGGTGCAGATGGCGCTTTGACATATGAGACCTTATATGCACATGAACTAGGACATCACTGGTGGGGTAATACCGTAACCTGTCGAACTCCAGAGGATATGTGGATCAACGAAGGTTGGGCTTCCTTTTCAGAACGTGTATTCCTTGAATGGGTGTATGGGAAAAAACGATATGATGACGACATTTCATCAAACCATAAGGCCGTGTTGCACTATGCACATTTGCGTGATGGAGATACCCTTCCTGTTTCTGGTATAGGACATACAAATACATACGGTATGCATGTGTACGATAAAGGAGCGGACATGGTTCATACGTTACGTGGGTACATGGGAGATACCGCTTTTTTTGATGCAATTCGATACTTCATGGTTGATTATAAATTTAAAGATGTGTCTACTCAGGATTTAGAAAATCACTTTCAGAAATACACACCACAAGATTTAAGCTACTTTTTTAATAATTGGATTTATAACCCGGGTTTTCCTCATTTTGAAATATTGGGATATACTACCGAAAAAAATGGAGAAAAATATAAGACTGTTGTAGATGTGAAGCAACGCCTACGTCATGCTCCGGATTATTTTGACTATGTGCCCATGGATTTGTCTCTTTATTCTAGCATAAATTCAGTAGACGTTCAATCCGTTGAGTTGTTCGGCAAGAGGCAATCAATAACTGTAACCACAGATGAAAAGCCGGTTTATATAGCCTTAGATTTTAATAAACGAATAAGCGATGCCATAACAGATGATTATGCATTTATTATGGATACGGGTTTGATAGATTTGGGAGATGCGATGATGACCTTAAAGGTGACCAGTTCATCTGGGTCCTCTTTAATTCGAGTTGAACATCATTGGGTAGGGGCAGATGCTTATTTTGTGAATGAAGGGTCACCATTTTTGTCACGCGAGCGATATTGGACTGTAGATGGAATCTGGGATTCAGGTTTTAAGGCTGATGCTACCATTGAGTATTTTGGACGTAAAACAGGGACCAATTATGCATTGGGGTACCTTGATGTTGATTTAATCCGTAATACCGAAGAAGGAATGGTTTTGATGTATAGACCTAATGCTTCGGTAAACTGGGAAGAGTGTTCAGACTATGAGTGGGAAATGGGTTCGAAGTTTGATAAAAGAGGGGCGTTTACGATTCATAATGTTCAAAAAGGGCAGTATTGTTTTGGCATAAAAGATGATAGTCGATTAAGCGTTCAACAGGTTGAGGTTTCCACAGATAAATATGTATCGGTTTATCCAAATCCGGCAAATAAGGTTCTCAATATTGACATAGAAAAGGCAAAAAACGCAATGATCGAAATAACCGATGGAAGTGGTCGGTTGATATTCTCAGATAAGGTGACCTCCAAAAAGTGTCATAAAACAATTGATGTCTCCGCATGGAGTTCGGGAATATATTACGTTGGAATAGTTATGAATGGGCAACCTTATCAACCTGTACAGGTTTTTGTCAAGTAATCCAGAGAAATCATCTACCTATTAAACCCTTAAACCCTTGAACCGTTTAAACCGATAAACATTTCATTTTATTGAGCAGAAATGTTGTCTCTAAGTTTTTACCATAATTCTTGGAGTATTCTTATAAATCAAAATGGCTAGGCTTGGTAGAAAAATTAAAGCAAATGATGCCAATCCAAGTAGCATTAAGATATAGGCTCCGTTCCAGTGAAACATGATGAACATTAAGCCCATAACAATTGACATAAGGGAAGCGGTACCGGTAAAGAAGGTAAGAAATTTCATTTTGTTGCATTGCTACTCGTTTGGCTTTTCGCAATCCGCCCCATACTTTGTATTCGAGTGTTCTGGTAGTCTCGTGCTGTTTAGAGAAAAACGATAAGAGCAGAATATTATTATTAATCACCAGTTTGTGCAATGATCTTGTAGGGACGCAACCACCGATCGAATGTAGGTGTCGCCCCAACGGGGCTCGTCGTTGTGGACATTGATGTCAATAGGTATGTTGTCCCTCTGGGACAAAGTTTAGAGTCTACAATAGGTATTGTGTTCCTCTGGGACAAAGTTTAGAGTCTACGATAGTTATGGTTCAATAGCCTGGACAACGACCTCGTAGAGGTCAAATGTCTATAACACCAAGTCTAGTCTAACATGAGTCCCATAGGGACGGAACGGTTGATGTTATGCAAGTGTGTAACACCCCTACGGGGCTCATCGTTGTTGACATGGATGGCAATAGTTATGTTGTCCCTCTGGGACAAAGTTTAGAGTTTACTATAGGTATTGTGTTCCTCTGGGACAAAGTTTAGAGTCTACAATAGTTATGGTTCAATTACCTGGACAACGACCTCGTAGAGGTCAAACGTCTATAACACCAGGTCTAGTCTAACATGAGTCACATAGGGACGCAACCATAGAGAATTCGTAGTGTCACCCCTACGGGGCTTATCGATGTTGACATGGATAGTTATGTTGTCCCGCTGGGACAAAGTTAGAAAGGGTTTGGGTTAAGGACCTCGTAGAGGTTAAACGTCTGTAACACAGGTCTATGTAAAGGCTGAGTCCCGTAGGGACGAAACTTACTCCAGCCATTTTATTGCATAAGTCCTTGAAGATCGTAATATTTGTCTTACCAAACTGCCCTTAGGGGCGAAACCAGAAAATCTATGGCCAATACATATTCACAGCTTTATGTGCATTTCGTTTTTGCGGTTAAGCATCGTCAGTGCCTTATTCACCCAAACTGGAATAATTCCCTCTACAAGTACATCACAGGTATTATTCAGAACCATAAACACAAGTTAATTGCGATTAATGGCATGCCTGATCATATTCACATTTTGATTGGATTAATACCCAGTCAATCCATGTCAGAATTGATGAAATATGTAAAAGGATCTTCCTCCAAATGGATTAATGACAACCGTCTTGTAAACGGAAAATTTGAGTGGCAATCTGGATTTGGGGCATTTTCGTATAGCTCATCTGATGTTGGAACGGTCGCTAGGTACATTCAAAACCAGGAAGAGCATCATC
Source organism: uncultured Chitinophagaceae bacterium (assembly GCA_964482155.1). Taxonomy (GTDB): domain Bacteria; phylum Bacteroidota; class Bacteroidia; order NS11-12g; family UBA9320; genus UBA987. The sequence goes on from CAYZWM010000124.1 coordinate 8,291, forward strand.
GTATTAGTTCGTTTCGAGAGGAATACGTCCAGTTGCTGAATGAATTCGGGATAGTCTATAACGAGAAATATATATTCGAATAGCCTAAGGTCAACCCAAATTCCAACGGATTGGTTCCATTCCCTTTTGTTCCAGAAATGCATTACATTTTGAAAAATGTTTGTTGCCAAACCAATACCCTTTATTCGCACTCAATGGGCTGGGATGGCCAGAGGTTAAGACCAAATGTTGTTGGCTGTTAATGCGTTGGCCCTTCTTTCTGGCATATCCACCCCAGAGCAGAAAAACAAGGTCATTCCTTTTCTCATTTAAAACTTCAATGATCTTGTCGGTAAATGTTTCCCACCCTTTATTTTGGTGTGATCCAGCTTGATGAGCTTCTACAGTCAACGTAGCATTCAAAAGCAAAACGCCTTGATTCGCCCATGACGATAGATCTCCGTGATTTGGAGGGGTAATTCCTAGATCGGAGTTTAACTCTTTAAAGATATTGATGAGTGAAGGTGGTCGGGTTATTCCTCGGGCGACCGAAAAGCAAAGGCCATTAGCCTGACCATCGCCATGATACGGATCCTGACCAATGATAACCACTTTTACCTTATTAAATGGACAGGCGTCCATGGCGGAAAAAATCTGATTTCCAGGCGGGTAAATTGCTTTACCTTCTTTCTTTTGACGTTGAATAAATTCCTTTAGTGCATTGAAATAGGGCTTCTCGAATTCGTCAGATAACTTTTCGAGCCAGGATGATTCGAGCTGAACAGAATTACTCATCGATCAATTCTTCCTGTGGGTAGTAGGGGCTAGGCTTAACAAGCTTAGTGTATAGGTAATATGATGTCGCAACAAGAAGTGCAACAAAAACCATAAGCGCTATTATCTTTTTTTTCTGCGAATCGTCCATAGGAAATAAAAGGGGCAGTTTGCCCGCCCCTAATCAAATTTATTAGTCTCCAGCGTTGCTAAGGAAACTATAGTTCTTACTAAAATATAACATTTGTTCGGTGTAGTCCATGTCATGCGAAACGGTAAGATCAAGAAACTTGCCATCTTTTATAACTGGAGTCAACGTAGGTTGTACAAAACCACTGTATGGAGCCAGGTCAAATTGCTCGTATCGTTCCTTTACCTCTTTCATAAGATCTTGATCAGCCACAACACCATACGTTTCTACGAGGGCTTCGGCAGAGTCATAATCTCCTTCTGATTTGATCCGTTGAATCTCTCTTAGCAACTCACCGAAAAGTATTCTTAGTTTTTCGTAATCGTTGACTACGTAGTACGTCTTCTCGTTAACCACTTTCTTTTCAATGACATTGTCTTCTGCTCCTTTTACTAAACACCATTGTGCTACCAATTGTCGGTTGCGCATATGATCTTCTTCAATATTATCACCTTCTTCCAAACGACGCAATTGGAGCATGAGACCGTTCATGATGTAGCCATCATATTCAGCTTTGCCTACGTCAAGATTTTCTATTAATCCCAATTCAATTAATTTCTCGTCATAAACATAGTACAAAGCAACCAGGTCGGCACGTGCTTCTTCTAGAGTGTTGCCATAACTACCTAAAGTCTCTTTTGGTGTACCAACTCCAGCGTTAATTTTACCTGATGCATGGCCAATCACTTCATGCATGGCCGTATGAAGTTTGCCAGCAAGTTTTGCATGTTCTGTTCGTCTTGCCTGAGCTTCTTCCGTTAAATAAAACTCCTTTATAGATCCCTTACCACCGGCATCGCTATATGCCTGAACAATGTTTCCCAGGCTTACGGATTTCGATCCATGATTAGATCTTATCCAGTTAGAGTTTGGAAGGTTAACCCCAATAGGAGTAGAAGGAGCGGCATCACCGCTTTCCATAGCCGTATTAACAACACGGTAACTCACACCTACAACGTTTGCTTTTTTGTGTTCATCCATAATGGGAGAATGGTCTTCAAACCATTGAACGTTTTGACTCATTATTTGCATTTGTTCAGATGCCTCAAAGTCTTTGATTTGAATAATACCTTCAAACGCTCCTTTAAAACTTATAGCGTCATCATAGACCTCAATAAAACCTAGAATAAAGTCAATATCTCCTTCTGTAGATTTTACCCACTCCAGGTTCGTTTTATCCCATTGGTTCAAATCACCGGTAGTGAAGTATTCAGCCAACATGCCAATGTGCTTGGCCTGTTGGTCATTTTCCGCTACGCCTTCTGCCTTCTTAAGCCAGTAAATCATCTTATCCATAGCTGGGCCATATAAACCACCCGACTTATAGGTAAGGTCTGTGAGCTGCCCATCGATGCGTACCAATCTGGAATTTAATCCATATTCAATAGGTGTGGTATCGCCTTTGGTTGTCATGCTTTTATAGTGAGCCTTAGCTTGCTCCTCAGTAATGTCATCGCCGTAGAAGTTGTTGGCAGAAGCAATGATTTTATCTGCTCCTTTATCCTTAACTACTTTTTTAGCGGCAACATTGGGGTCAAAAATGACACTTGCCAACTTGGCTTCAAGTGCGTCTTTAGTCTCGCCTTCCAACAACGGCCATTCTGCGTTTGCCGAATTTTCCATCAGTTGAGAAAAATATTCAGCAGAAAATTCTGGCTTCAGTTTCTTTTCAGAATAGTGATGATGAATTCCATTACTAAACCAAACTCGCTTTAGGTAAACTTCAAAGTTATCCCAATCGCTACCACTCTTCACGCCTTCGTAATTTTCGTAGATGGCCTCAAGGGTTCGCCGTATCTGAATGTTGTGTTTGTAATTTGACGCATAGGCAATATCTCTACCGGATAAGGCCGCCTGAGACAGGTAATAAACCAATTCTTTTTGCTTGCTCGTTAGGTTTTCTAGGCCAGGTACTTGATATCGAAGCACTTGAAGATCGGCAAATCGATCAGCTTTAACCTCGAACGCTTGCTCCTCATTGTCAGAAGACTTTTGGTCATTTTCAGGTGTCGTTTGTGATTGACATGATGTCAAACCAAATGCAACGGCAATAAATAATGCAATCTTGTTAGTCATAATATATGGAAATCTCTTTTTTTTGTACTGTTGCAAATCAACCATTTTTTTTTGACAAAGCCTATGTCGGGCAAAGTCAGTGGTTGGCAAAGCAAAAGGTATTAAAACAAAACGATGCTCTATTACTTCCTAAAAGTTAGTCTTCTTGTCTATCAACGCGTATATTTTAAACGTATTTACCTTACTGGTGCTGAACATATTCCAACCAGTGGCCCCGTTTTTTTGGCAAGCAACCATTCCAATGGTTTTTTGGATGGGGTATTGGTAACTTCCTTGTTACTTAAAAAAGCGACTTACGTTTTTGTCAGGGGTGATGTATTTAAAAATAAATGGGCCAACCTGTGTCTCAGGAGTTTGAAGCTCATTCCTATATTTCGTGCACGAGACGGTGAGGCACGCCAAAACCTGGCTAATAATAATCAAAGCTTTGATCAACTGTATAAAGAGTTTAAGAGGAACAAGATGGTTCTTATTTTTCCGGAGGCCGATGCTCAACTCGAAAAAAGGCTAAGACCTTTAAAGAAAGGCATGTCGCGAATAATTGCCGATATGCAAAGTAGGGGAGATGGTAAGATGGAAGTGGCTATTGTTCCATTTGGTTTGAATTATACCCACTTTAAGCACCACAGAAATGAAATGATGATCAGCTTTCAGAAACCCGTTTACCTCTCTGATTATCGTGAAGAAGGTGACAATGAACGTTCTGCATTGAACAAAATGACTCAGGATGTTGAGCAAAAGATACGT
>CAYZWM010000125.1:0-11960 GCA_964482155.1 uncultured Chitinophagaceae bacterium
TTATGAAAGTACCCAAGTCAACGGTCATAGAGGAAAATTTAAGGTTCCATCGCTCAGAAACATAGCGTTGAGACCGCCGTATATGCATGACGGTCGGTTCGCATCGTTAGAAGAAGTACTGGATCATTACAGTACCGGCATTCAAGACCACCCTACCCTTCAACCTTTTCTTAGGGACCAAAATGGCGATCCAATTAAATATAACTTTACCAATGATCAGAAATCCGCTTTAATCGCATTCTTAAACACACTTACGGACGAGGAATTTGTCAGCGACGTAAAATATAGCGATCCGTTTAAATAGATTTAATATTCTATACCCGCTTGTCTTGAAATCTCGGACGCATGCCCTAAATTGGGCGTCCATTCAGATTTGAACAGAATGAAATTTCGACAAGCCAAAAAGGAGGATTTAAAAGAAATAGTTAAGATGTTAGCCGATGATGAATTGGGTTCTAAACGTGAAGATTTCCGCCATCCTTTACCCCAGGTTTATTATGTAGCATTCGACAACATTTTAAACGACGTCAACCAGGAATTGGTTGTTCTGGAGAATGAAAATCAGGACATCATTGGGAGTTTACAACTCAGTTTTTTACAGTACCTGACCTATCAAGGTGGCGTACGCGCTCAAATTGAAGCGGTGCGTATTCGCAAGGACCAAAGAGGCAAAGGACTTGGTGACCATATGTTTCGTTGGGCCATTGATCGAGCCAAAAAACGAGGGGCCCACCTGTTGCAGCTTACCACAGACAAAAAACGTCCTGAGGCAATCAAGTTTTACAGAAATCTTGGCTTTGTAAATACCCACGAAGGCATGAAACTTCATTTTTCAGCTTGACCAATTCTTATGAAAGCGCTCCTCATTATTGATATGCAGAAGGTATCCTTTACGGCGGAAACACCACGATATGACACGATTGGAACGGTATCTCGAATTAACCAGTTGTCTGCCGTTCACAGGAAGCTAAACGATTTGGTTGTCTTTATACAACACGACGGGAAAAAGCAAAATTTTTGCATTCCAGGAACGACAGAATGGGAGTTGCTAGACACCATAGAAACGAGTCCCGAAGACCACCTGGTCTCGAAAACGGCTAACAGCTCTTTTTACCATTCGAAGCTCGATGGCTTACTCAAAGATCACGGTGTTAAAGAAATAATTATCACCGGATGTGCAACTGATTTCTGTGTAGAAGCAACGATTCATTCGGCCTTAACGCTGGATTACGACATGACCATAATCGCGGATGGTCACACAACCGCTAATCGTCCAAACTTAACCTCAAAACAGGTGATCGATCATTACAATTGGGTTTGGGCAGATATGACACCTACCCAGGGAAAAATTATTGTTATTCCGTTTCAAACACACCTGGAAAACAGCATTTGACATGAAGGCTAAATTAAAGAGAAACCTTCTATTAGCCTCTTTAATGATTGCTGGAGAAGTCATTTTCATTCTTCCCTTTATCGTCGCCCGAATCTTTCGACCTACATTTTTAAAAGTCTTTGAAATCAACAACCTTCAATTGGGTTCTGCGTTTTCCATTTATGGTCTCGTCGCAATGGTTTCCTATTTATTAGGTGGACCAATAGCAGACCGGTTCTCACCGAGAAAGTTGATGGCTGTTTCCCTTTTGCTCACAGCTACAGGTGGTCTCTTTATGGCTTTTATTCCCTCTCTTACAGGACTAACCATTCTATATGGTTTTTGGGGGTTGAGCACCATTCTTTTGTATTGGGCTGCATCCGTAAAGGCAATCAGAGAATATGGAGGTGAGCTCACTCAGGGCCGGTCATTTGGTATGGTTGACGCGGGCCGTGGTTTGGTGGCAGCGATTTTAGCCACCATCTCCGTTCTTGTCTTTGAGGCGTTAATTCCGGTTGACGTTGAAGTGGCCAGTTTGGAACAAATGTCGAATGCTCTGGGTTCCATCATTCTCCTATTTTGCGGGTTAATAGTCGGTAGCGCAATTCTTATCTGGACGGTGTTTCCAAAACATGAAACATCCAACCAATCTTCAAGCCCAACATTAAACCTTGAGGGAATAAAGGCCGTTATTCAAAAACGCTCTATATGGAAGCAGGCTTTGATATTGTTATGCAGTTATGTGGGATATAAGTGTACCGACGATTTCTCCCTGTATGCAAGTGATGTATTGGGATATAATGACGTAGAGGCAGCCCATATGGGAACCTTATCCTTTTGGGTGCGGCCAATTGCTGCTCTTGCTGCTGGGGTTCTTGGCGACCGTCGTCAGCACTCCAAAATTGTTAGTGTGTGTTTTGTCATCATTATTCTCGGTAGCCTTGTCTTGAGTTCAGGTTTGTTAAAACCAGGTATGACGTGGTTTATTGCTCTATCCATTGCAACCACAAGTGCCGGAGTATATGGGTTAAGAGGCCTGTATTTTGCATTGTTTCAGGAGTCTCGAATCCCTTTAATCTATACAGGAAGTGCGGCAGGTATTATTTCAGTAATTGGGTATACGCCCGATATTTTTATGGGTCCTCTAATGGGTTACGTATTAGACCATTTTCCAGGAGCCCTTGGCCATCAATATGTTTTCTTAATCCTTATCGGGTTTGCAACAATCGGTTTAGTCACTTCTCTGTTATATAGAAAATCAACAACTTAAGACCTATACGACCGCATTTTTTGTAGCGTTAGCCTCACTTTGATCAACTTACGAGATAAATTCAAGCGCGCCTTAATCCCTACAAATAAGTACTCTGCCAATTCACTGACCAACTCAACCTCTTTATTTTTATCAAACCCGTTAGTAATATTTTAAAAATCAAACAAAAAAAACTACTTTTGCGCCCGTAAATGGGGAAAAGGAAGAGGGAATAAAAAATTCCCTCTTTTTTTTGCTTTTGAAATATGGCGCTAATAGACACGATAAAAACTCTGGTAGAAGAAGAAGTGGAAAACACTCCTTACTTCTTAGTAGAGATTATTTCAGGTGAACGGAGTCGAAAGATTCAGGTATTGATGGACGGAGACGAAGGCATCAGTATTCGCGAGTGTTCACGCATTAGCCGAGCTATTTCAAAGGTTGTGGACGAAGAAGGTTTTGAGGCCGACCCATTTATTTTAGAAGTTTCGAGCCCAGGTGCTGATATGCCTTTAAAAAACAAAAGACAATATCACAAGCACATTGGACGAAGTTTAGAAGTTGAAACCATTGAGGGTATACAAACTATTAAGCTTTTAGAGGTGAAGGACGACAGATTTTTGGGTGAGCCCAAAAGAGACAAAAAGAGTAAGAACAAAAAAGAAGAGGCGATTCCAGTGGAAATAGCCTTTGACGACATTATAAAATCAACAGTAGTTTTATCTTTTAAGTAGGAAGAATATGACTTTAGGACTTGTAGAATCGTTTGCGGAATTTAAAGAGTTTAAAAACATCGACAGAGCCACGATGATGGCGGTAATGGAAGATGTTTTTAGAAGTATGCTTCGAAAAAAGTACGGCGATGACTCGAATTTCGACATCATCATCAATACAGATCAGGGTGATTTGGAAATCTATCGAAATCGAAAGATTGTTGACTTAGATGAGGTTGAGGATGAAAATCAGGATATTAACATTGAAGAAGCTAGAACACTTGAAGAAGATTATGAAATAGGCGAGGACGCTATTGAAGAAATAAGCTTTTAGACTTCGGTCGAAGAGCCATCCTAGCTGCTCGTCAAACACTTCTTTCCAGAATATTGGAATTGGAGAAAGACGAATTGTTTAAGAAATACAAGGATCGAGTTGGTGAAATCGTTGTCGGTGAGGTTTACCAGATTTGGAAGAGAGAATTGATGGTTCTTGACGATGAAGGCAACGAATTGATTCTTCCAAAAATGGAAATGATCGGTCGGGACTTCTTCAAAAAAGGAGACACTGTTCGTGCCGTTGTATTGCGTGTTGAAATGCAAAACAACAACCCCAGAATCATTCTTTCCAGAACGGCACCTATCTTCCTTGAACGATTGTTCGAATTAGAGGTACCGGAAATTTTGGACGGTTTAATTACGATTAAGAATGTAGTAAGAGAGCCTGGTGAGCGTGCTAAAGTTGCCGTAGAAAGTTACGACGATCGAATTGATCCAGTTGGGGATTGTGTTGGAATGAAAGGATCTCGGATTCACGGTATTGTTCGTGAGCTTAGAAATGAAAACATTGATGTAATTAACTTTACTTCAAATGTTCAACTCTACATCCAACGAGCATTGAGTCCAGCTAAAGTTTCGAATACGACATTAAACGAAGAAGAAAAGCGAGCTGACGTATATTTGCCTAGTGATCAGGTATCTCTGGCAATTGGGAAAGGTGGATTTAACATTAAATTGGCTGGGAAACTGGTCGGATACAGCATAGACGTTTATCGTGAAAATGTGGAAGCAGATGACGTAGATGTGGACTTGGATGAATTTACGGATGAAATTGATGAGTGGATCATTGACGAGTTAAAAGCAATTGGCCTGGATACAGCCAAAAGCGTATTAGAGATGGCTAACGAAGACCTGGTTCGACGAACCGAGTTGGAGGAAGAAACCATCGCTGAGATAAAGAAAATATTTGAAACTGAATTCGATTAAAATTCAGTAGATAAGATTGATAAGAATGGACATCAGAACATTTAGCATGAAGTAACGGGGCATCATACATATATGGTCGGTTCGTGGTCACTTCATGGTATTTGTGAAAGTTCATCAGTAATTAAAAATTAGGCATTAATGGCTGGAAAAACGCACAGAATATCAAAAGTTGCAGCAGAACTCAATGTTAGCTGGAAAAGCTTGATTGATTATCTCAACCAAAATGGTCATGAGGTAGACATGAACATGAGAGCTAAAATCGGCCAGGACATGTATGAAATTCTGGAACAGAAGTACCGTTCTGACAAACAAGCTAAGGAGGAATCTCAAGCCCTTGAAATTAATATCAGACGCCAGGATGAAACCCTGACAGCAGATAAAAAGGGAATCCCAAAAAAGAAAAACCGAGACAACGATATTCCTGAGATTGTTCTCATTAAGGACACCGGTTTGCATAGACCCACTGAAAAAGTGGAAGAGTTTAAAAAGATCGAGGAAGCTCCCAAAACAGAGGAAATCAAGGCTGAGGAACCAAAAAAAGAAGAACCTAAGGTTGAGGAAATCAAGGTTGAGGAACCTAAGGCTGAGGAAATCAAAGTAGAGACTCCTAAAGTAGAAGCACCTAAAGCAGACGAACCTAAAGCAGAAACACCTGCAGTGGTTGTACCTGATGAACCTAAGATCGAAGTGGTCAAAGAGACCAAAGAGGAAAAGAAAATCACCGTTTCTAAACCTGAACTTCCAGGCTTAAAAGTACTCGGAAAAATATCTTTGGATAAACCCGGAAAGAAAGTAGCGCCAAAAACCAACGGCGTTAAGTCGGAGCCAATAGCCGAGAAACCAGTTGCGGAAAAGCCTAAAGACGTTGACGTTATAGCACCTAAAACAGTGGTGCCTGCAGACGTAACAAAGGAAGTGCCAAAAGCGGAGAAGCCTATAAACCTCGCCCCTGTTGAAGAAGTAAAAAAGGAATCTGGGAAAAAAGAGGCAGTCGTTCCTCCAGTAGGTACAACAATAATTCGTCCGAAGTATGAAAAACTGGGTGGATTAACGATTAAAGGAAAAATTCAACTTCCAGATCCACCAAAGCCAAAAAAGGTAGCGAGTAGTGGTGGTAAGCCGGAAGACAATCAACGTAAAAAGAGAAAGAGAACTGTTAAAGCTGGTGCCCCTGTTCACGCACGAGGTGGTAGTAATAAACCGTATGTAAAAGGTAAGTTCAATAAGGCTCGAGGAAAAGACGATTCCACCAAGGAGGAAATCACTGAGAAAGAAATCCAGGATAAAATCAAGGCAACTTTAGCCAAACTTGGAGGTAAGAAAGGTGGTAAAGGAGCTTCAAGACAGAAACTTCGACGTCAAAAACGAGACGAACATAAGGTAGTTCGTGAGGAGGAATTGGTTCAACAAGAACTTGAGAGTAAAATTCTCAAGATTACTGAATTCGTAACTGCAAATGAAATGGCTTCCCTAATGAATGTTGGGGTAAATGAGATTATCACCGCATGTTTCACTTTGGGTATGATGGTTTCGATAAACCAACGTTTGGATGCAGAAACCATACAGGTAGTGTCTGACGAATTTGGCTACGAAGTCCAATTTGTTGAAGCCGAAGAACAGGTCGAGTTTGAAGAAGAAATAGATGATCCAGCTGATTTAGAAGATCGTGCTCCGATTGTGACCGTTATGGGTCACGTCGATCATGGTAAAACATCTTTATTGGATTACATCAGAAAGGCCAATGTTATTGCAGGTGAAGCGGGTGGAATTACCCAGCACGTTGCAGCATATGACGTTGAGTTGAATAATGAAAAACGAATAACCTTTGTTGATACACCAGGTCACGAAGCCTTTACCGCAATGCGGGCAAGGGGTGCCAAGGTTACTGACATTGCGATTATTGTGATTGCGGCAGATGATAGCGTAATGCCTCAAACGAAAGAGGCTATTAGTCACGCTCAAGCTGCTGACGTACCAATCATATTTGCATTCAATAAAATGGATCGGGATGCAGCAAATGCAGACCGAATCAGAGAGCAGCTTTCTAGTATGAACATTCTGGTTGAAGAATGGGGTGGGAAGTATCAATCTCAGGAAATTTCTGCTAAGAAAGGAACCAATATTGACGAACTACTCGAGAAAGTTTTGTTGGAGGCCGAATTACTGGAATTAAAAGCGAACCCGAATAAACGAGCCAAAGGTTCTGTTATGGAAGCACGACTGGACAAAGGACGAGGGGTATTAGCTTCGATACTTGTTCAGGAAGGAACTCTAAAAATTGGAGATCCCCTGGTTGCGGGACATCACTTTTGTAGAGTTCGAGCAATGTTTAACGAACGTATGCAGCCGGTTAAAGAAGCTCTTCCAGCATCACCCGTTAATATTCTTGGTTTTACTTCAGCGCCAACAGCAGGTGATCTATTCCAGGTCTTCTCCTCTGAGCAGGACGCAAAAGAAGTTGCCAATAAACGAGCACAACTTCAACGTGAGCAAGGAATACGAACCACCAAGCACATTACGCTTGATGAAATTGGTCGAAGACTTGCGGTCGGAAACTTTAAAGAGTTAAAAGTAATTGTGAAGGCCGATGTGGATGGATCTGCTGAAGCACTTTCTGATTCATTACTTAAGCTATCAACGGAAGAAATTCAGGTGAAAGTAATTCACAAATCCGTGGGTCAAATTACCGAATCTGATGTCTTGCTTGCAAGTGCATCCGATGCCATCATTATTGGATTCCAGGTTAGACCAGCTGCTTCGGCTAGAAAACTTGCTGAAAATGAGGAAATTGATATTCGACTGTACTCGGTAATCTATCAGGCAATTGACGAGATTAAATCGGCAATGGAAGGCATGCTTGCCCCTGAATTCGAAGAAAAAATTACCGGAAACGCCGAAATTCGTGAGGTATTTAAGATTAGTAAAGTCGGAACTATCGGTGGTTGTATGATTACGGATGGTAAAGTTTTCAGAGATAACAAGGTACGTTTGATTCGAGACGGCGTAGTTGTATATTCTGGTGTAATGGCCGCTCTTAAACGATTTAAAGATGACGTTAAAGAAGTTAACCGAGGATTTGAATGTGGTATTCAAATTAAAAACTACAACGACATCCGATTAAACGACATCATTGAGTGCTACACCGAGATTGAGGTTAAACGTAAACTCAAATAATTCAACACTTCGCACCTATCGATTGTGCTAAATGTACTTAAACTAGCTCTGGTCATCGGGTTCTGTTCCTGCTTTCTTTCTTGCGAGAATTCTGGCACAAAAATCATTGAGGTAAAAAACCAATACAGCCTGGATTTACCCAGGTACATGGTTGAATCTACTGAAGAGGTTAGCGAAAATGTAAGTCTACAGTATGAAAATGGCATCCGTAAAGTATACGTCATGGTACTGGAAGAATCGAAAGAAGAATTTATTGAAAGCTTTGAGCAATTTAACCTGTACATCGATTCCATTTCTGCTGTCGAAAATTATGGAAAGGCTCATGTGACCAACTTAATCGGCGAAATCGAGGTTACCGCTCGTTCTATACCTCAGCAGCGTACTATAAATGGCCTACATACTGAATCCATACAAATAGACGGCATTGTTGAAGGGTTTGAAGAAGAGGTAACCTACTTCCTTACATTTATTGAAGGGGAAAAAAATATGTACTACATCACGTCCATCACTTTAAAAGACAGAAAGGACAAGTACCTTCCGGTTTTTGAAAATATTGCCAACTCCTTTAAACTGATAGGCATTATGGCTCAATAAACTGCGCCGTTGTCGTTGCTTGGGTCAAGCTACTTTTAGCTCTTTTTCTGGATCCCAAAAAAGTATTTCAAAGTCTACAATTTCCAAATTTTCCACCTGGATCCCTTCATTGTTTAACAGCGTTTGCATGGATACACCATTAAAGTGGGCTTTACCTGTCAAAACGCCTTTTCGATTCACTACCCTGTGGGCTGGAACCTGGCTCAACTGTGCTTTTGAAGCGTTCAATGCCCAACCGACCATTCTACTGGATTTTGCTGATCCCAAATACCGTGCTACGGCGCCATATGACGTCACCCTACCGTGAGGAATTAGGCGCACAACCTGATACACCATGTCAAAAAAAGAGACAGTTTTATCATCTTCGTGCAACCTTTTATCGTTGGGCATAATCTTTGTATCAAACTTAAAACATTCTAGACCTTATTTTTGTAGAACTTTGAACATAAGATTTTTATGAGATATATAAAAACCCTAATCCTGTTGGCCTTTGTAGGCGCCAATCTTGCAAACGCTCAGCATAACATTCGTTTTAAGGTAGATGGGTTAAAACCAGGCGATCAATGTATTCTTGCGCATTACTATGCTGATCAGAACAAAATTGTGGACACGTCGAAGGTTAACAATAACGGAATCGTCGCTTTTAAAGGCAGTAAAAACCTTCTTAATGGGGTTTATATTATCGTCCTTCCTAAAAAGACCTATATCGAATTTATATTACCAAATGACGATCAGGAATTTGAAATTGATTTTGACACGACGTTGTCTCCATTAAAAAAAGAAGTAAGAGGCTCTTTGGACAACAAAATATTTTATGATTTTGACAAATTCGCTATTGGGCCCGGAACACGTAAGCGAGAACTTGTTGATGAATACAAAACCACTGAAGACGATGAACGTAAAAAGGCTATTCGGGAAGCCATAAACAAAATAGATGAAGAAGTAGATGCTGAACGAAAACGAATCGTAAGAGACTACCCCAACACGTTTACAGCTAAACTTTTTAAAGCCGTTATTGACATAGAAGTTCCTGAACACCTAAAAGCAGATACAACAGGGAAAAAATATTCCTATTACAAAAAACACTATTGGGATAATATCGACTTAACCGACGATGGTATGGTCAGAACACCCGTATTTAAAGGTAAACTGGAATACTATATTAATAAGTTGGTCATCCAACAACCCGACAGCCTTATTGTGGCAATTGACGCGTTAACTTCAATCATTGAAGAAGCGGGCGCCATGGAAATGTTTAAGTATGTGGTTTGGTGGAACACCAACCATCATGAAGAGTCTAAGATGATGTGTATGGACAAAGTCCTCCATCACATGGCTGAAAGCTTTTACTGCGCAGGTAGATGTTTTTGGGCTGACTCGTCTCTCGTTGCAAAAATGTGTGAACATGCGTCCAAGATTGGGCCAACTCTTTGCGGAAGAGTTACACCGAACATGACCTTGGTAGATACGACCTTTACACGTAAACACGAACTACACAAAATCAATGCAGCTGTCACGGTTGTTGTTTTCTGGGATCATCAATGCGGTCATTGTGTAAAAGAAATTCCAAAACTTAAGCTGATGTACGATACCATGAAGGACAAAGGTGTAGTGGTTTATTCCATTTATACCCAGGCAGACTGGAAAGGGTGGAAAGAGTATATCATAGAGCACGATTTAGATTGGTTAAACGTTATGGACGCGTTTAACGATGCGACCTATCGCAAGGACTATAACATTATTTCTACTCCTCAAGTTTATATGTTAGATCATAACAAAGTGATTCGATTTAAGAACCCACCGGCAGATAGGGCGGGTATGATTGTGGACGTCATGCTTAAAGAGTATGAAAAAATTATGAATGCGGAAGAAGTCAAACCTTAATCGTTAATTTGTTGAACCCGTATTCGAAAAACTCTAAAAACACATTTATCTTTATGAGATTAATAAGGACTTTTATTCTTATTGCCTTTGTTGGCATAAACTATGCGCAGGCCCAATACAACATCCAATTTGAGGTGGAGGGATTGCAACATGGAGATACCTGTATTTTGGCACATTATTATGCCGATCAAAATAAGATCGTTGACAGTTCTGTAGTCAATGCGAATGGCAAAGTAATTTTTGCTGGAGATAAAAATTTATCGAACGGGGTTTATATCATTGTTTTACCGAAAAAAACCTACATCGAATTTGTAGTGCCAAACGACGATCAGGAATTTGAAATTGCCTTTGATACGTCGTTATCTCCCCTCAAGAAATCGGTTACAGGGTCGACTGAAAATACGGTGTTTTTCGATTTTGACAAATACGCCATTGGTCCTGGGCAAAAGAAAAGAGAATTGATCGCTGAATTTAAAGCGGCAGAAAGCCCAGAGCAAAAACAAGAACTCAGAGAGGCTATCCATAAAATTGATGAAGACGTTGATGCTCAGAGAAAGTTGGTGGTTAAAAACAACCCCAACACGTTTAGCGCTAAGTTGTTTAATGCCGTTATTGACATTGAAATTCCCGAAAATCTTAAAAATGACACCACTGGTAAAAGGTATACGTATTTCAAAAACCACTATTGGGATAATATCGATCTGTCTGACGACGGAATGATCAGAACACCAATCTTTAAAAGTAAACTGGAGTATTTTATAGGAAAGGTGATTCAGCAACAACCTGACACCCTTATTCTAGCGATTGATGCATTAGTCGACCGCATTGAAAAGGCGGGTGCCATGGAATTGTACAAATATGTAGTCTGGTGGAATACAAACCACCACGAAGAGTCTAAACTAATGTGTATGGACAAAGTGCTTCATCATATGGCTAAGAAATACTACTGTGCCGGTAAATGTTATTGGGCCGATTCTTCTCTAGTAGCCAAGATGTGTGAACACGCCGAAAAAATAGGCCCGAGTTTATGTGGGAATTTAGCTCCGGATATGACGCTTGAAGATACCACGTTCATTCGAAAATTTCAACTACACAAAATCAATTCACCCGTAACCATCATCGTGATTTGGAGTCACTCTTGTGGGCATTGCAAAAAGGACATCCCTAAGTTAAAAGCGATGTACGATTCGATGCACCAAAGAGGGGTTGAGGTATATGCCATTCACAACAATTCGGAGTGGAAAGAATGGAAGGCCTTCATAATCAAACATAAGCTCAACTGGCTAAATGTGATGGATGCCTCCGCAACCGCAACCTATCGAAAAGACTACAACATACAAACAACTCCACAGGTCTTTATGTTGGATCACAACAAGGTGATTAGGTATAAAAACCCACCCGCAGAAAATGTAGGACTTATTGCCGATATGATGTTGAAACAATATCAGGAAGAGATGGAAGAATTGAAATCGGGAAAGAAATAGTCATCAAAACAACACCACCTTTTCAATCTAATTGGCTTTGCCGCTTTGCCTATTTTTCGTGAGTTTTTTGTACAAATCGCCAGCAAACAAGGCTATTCCGAGGTTATAATAGGGTCCTGTCAGTGTGGTAAACGACTTTCCAAAAGACAGACGCATACCCACACCCGCTTTTACACCTAACCAATCATTAAAATCTTGCATTTCCGATAGAGATCCACGCCGAGTAA
>CAYZWM010000126.1:0-11888 GCA_964482155.1 uncultured Chitinophagaceae bacterium
TAAAATTCAATTTGGACTTTTGGGAGTACATGGATTTTATTAAAGAGTGCGCAACGATAGATTCCAATACCCTGGACTCGGTTGCCATTGAGCTTTTTTATGCCTATTACGATGGCTTTGCTGTCCTGGACATGATCAAAGCAGACCCAATCGATCCATCTGCACCCCTATTAAAACCAAACCCGGGCAATTGGATTGATGGGTATATCGAAAACCTCCAGTGGGCGTCTGTGAGTGATGCCATGTCCATACAAGCAGCCCTTGTACCACTTGATGGATGTAACTGCAACAAGATAATGGATTATAAAGAGCAGTGGGAAGCTCTTCCTGATCCCAAAGACCCGTTTAATACGTGGATTGACAACTTGCTGTTTTGCGCATCTCCAGGTTTTGACTACGAAGCCGTCGCGGATTTATGCAAAAAAGGATACTTGGCCGATGCCACAGCACCCATCTATCCGCCACCAAGTACGCATATTTGGACAGGAGCCCAGGTTAATGCGTTACAGTTTTTCTATAGAGGAACAGGCGATCCGATGATACCCGATTGCTTTGGCTGTATTGAGCCGGCAAATTTTTCCATAACAGAATTTGGATTAGATCCCATCGTTACGCCTTTGAATAAAGAAGCCTGTGTCGATTTTATTCAGTTTTTGGATGATTATGAGGCCAATACCGAACCGAACATTCGAGATCAACTCCAATTGTATTGCGATCTAAACAGTATTAAGCACTGCCCGACCTGCGATGAACAAATATTTCTGGACTTTATGGATGCATTTTATGCCAGCTATCCAGATCCAACTTATCCGGATCATAACTTTCCGGTGGAGCAATTCTTAGATTTATACCTGGATTGCTTTTGTTACGAAAACGACCCAAATGGGTGTAGCAGTGCCTGTACGGAGGTGGATACGGCTGCCATTTACTTCCTGGATGTACTGGACGAAATAGTGACAACGGCGGGTTCCTGGGGGTCTTCGCCCAATA
Source organism: uncultured Chitinophagaceae bacterium (assembly GCA_964482155.1). Classification (GTDB taxonomy): domain Bacteria; phylum Bacteroidota; class Bacteroidia; order NS11-12g; family UBA9320; genus UBA987. Next base: position 991 of record CAYZWM010000126.1, read on the forward strand.
GACTGGTTACCAGCAATTGGCTTTTACAACCGGATATTCCAACCTACTACAATAGCGACTGGTACAATGGAACATGTAGTGCAGGATTGACTTACCAAATGAAAGACCTAAGTCAGTACTTTATGAGCACCGTTATTCAGGATTTGTGCAGTCATTATACCTATATGGATTTGTATTATGCGACAGCTCCAACGTACAACGGCAGCTATTATTACGACTTTAATGCCATCGTAGACTTTGTTTCAATCGAGTCGTATACCCACAACGGCAGTTGTTACTTTGATAACAAGTACAAGGTAATCGCTACCCAGGACGACGGATTAGGTAACTTGTTTTCTGTGGAGTTGGTCATGTTTTTATATACCAATGCACCGGCTCAACAAAAAATGGATCGTCCATGTATCAAGCTATGTAACCGGCCGTATTTTGAAGAAGTGGTGATTGCGAATGATCCGTGTCGCGACTTTAAGGATCAATTGGCCACTCTTCAAGCCCAAAGTGCGTACAAGGAATATAAAGACAGTATACTCGATGATTTTGAAAAGCGGTATATGGCGGCTTGTCGCGGTGGGTTTTCAACCGAGAATTTCTCTCGGAGTTATGACCTAAACGAGCACCAATACACCTTGTATTACTACGATTTGTCAGGTAGTTTGGTGGAGACTGTGCCATCGGAGGGCGTTTCCACCTATTCAGCGTTAGGGGAACTACAACAAATCCAAAATGCACGAACAGGTGCAGCAGCCAAAATGTATTCGGCTCATCAATTAACAACGCAATACACGTATAACAGTTTAAGCCAGTTAATTGAGCAAACGACTCCAGATGGCGGAACGTCCGAGTTTTGGTATGACGATTTAGGCCGCATGGTTATCAGTCAAAATCAAAAACAAAACGATGTACCGCTTCACTCACCAGGAACACCACCGGAGTATAGTTATACGCTGTTTGGGCCACAAGGACGAATTAGTGAGGTTGGTCAACTCTCTACCAACGACGCGATGGATTGGACGGTTGCTTTTGGTGTGCAGTCGCTCAGCGATTTTGTAACCAATGCCACTTCCAGAGAACAGGTGACTCAGACTTATTATGACAACGATGAATTTGCTATTTCGTACAAAAACTTTAGCCCTGATAATCTTCGATCAAGGGTAGTAGCTATGACCTATGAAGAGAGCTACGATGGAAATAATAACACCTACGGGTATGCCAGTCATTATTCCTACGACATCCATGGAAACGTGCAACAACTTGTCCAAGAAAATGATCAATTGTCCAACATTTCTATGCAGTACAAAATGGTCGAGTACGACTATGAGTTGATTAGTGGAAATGTAAACTACGTCTACTACCAGAAAGACGAGGAGGATCAATTTATTCATAAATACGCCTATGATGCAGACAATCGTTTGATCGAGGCCTATACCTCTTCCAACGGTGTTCATTACGACAAAGATGTATCCTATGCGTATTACCAACATGGGCCGCTGATGCGACAAGAAATAGGTGATTTACGAGTTCAGGGCATCGATTATGCCTATACCTTACACGGTTGGCAAAAAGGGGTCAACAGCAATACGTTGCAGACCAATCGGGATATGGGTAAGGATGGAGATGCCGGATCGATAAACGAGTATATGGCTAAAGACGTCTTTGGCTACAGTCTGGGTTATTTTGAAGGGGACTATTCAGCTATTGGCTCGATGGTTTCCAACGATTACTTTTTGTTGGAGACGAGTCAAACCGACTTTGGAGCCGCTTCACCCGATTTATTTAATGGGAACATCAAACATATGGTTACGGCTATTGAGCCGTTTATGGGGGCAGCTGGAGAGCCGTTGGGAATGGCTTATGAATATGACCAGCTTAACCGAATTAAATCAGCTCGAGCCTGGGATGCGTGTGATCCACTAACAAATACATGGGAAATATTAACACCTGGAGCATTGTCGGATTATGCGGTTGATTATAGTTATGATGCCAATGGAAACATTTTATCCTTGAACCGCGCCGGTGTCACGGCAACAAGTATTCCGATGGACGACTTTACCTATCATTACATCGCAGGGACCAACCAACTTGAGTACGTATCAGACGACCCAACGTTTTCAGGATTATATGCCACGGATATTGACGATCAAAGTGCAAACAACTATACCTACGACGAAATTGGGAATTTGATTGGCGATGTAGCCGAAGGAATAGTTGCCATTGAATGGACAGTATATGGAAAAATTAAGTCGATTACAAAGAACAACACTGCTCCCACTAAAACCGATTTGGAGTTCGAATATGCACCCGATGGAAACCGTTCGTTAAAACGAGTTTCATATAAAGATGGGTTGGGAACAGTTCTTTATGTCGAAGAGACTTACTATGTTCGGGATGCCTCAGGGAACTTGATGTCGACCTACGTTCAACGTCGAGACAGTTTTATCTGGACCGAAGCGCCTTTTTATGGAATTTCTCGTGTTGGGGTATACAACCCTGATAAAACGTTGGTTCATATGGGGTCTCCGATTTCGTCTTCAATTCCGAGTGATGAAAGGGAAGACCATAAAGGCTTGAAACGTTTTGAATTGGCCAATCACCTAGGCAATGTACTTGCGGTGGTAAGTGACAAAAAAGTTTTAAGATGCGTTTTGGGGAATCCAGTTTACGAGGCTGGAATAATCTCAGCTCAAGATTACTATCCGTTCGGGATGCGGATGCCTGATCGAATATATTCCTATAAAGGTAAAGGGTACCGATTCGGTTTCAATGGAATGGAACTGGATGATAAGGTGAAGGGTAGTGGAAACTCATATGACTTTGGAGCTAGGATTTATGACTCGAGATTAGGTCGTTTTTTAAGTATCGATAGTAAGGCAGCTCAATATCCATTTAGCTCTACATATTGTTTTGCGGGGAATTATCCGACAATAGCCATAGATCAAAATGGAGAAAACCCGTTTATCATTATTGGTGCCATAATTGGAGGAACGGTAGGGGTAATACAAGGAATTAGGAAAAAAGAATCATTTGGCAGTATTCTGACAAGAGGTTTGGCTGGTGCCGCAACTGGTGCACTTATTGGGGCAGTCGGGCCGGCGGTTCTTGCCTTACCAGGAGCTACGGCAGCGAGCGGTGTTTTAGCTACGACACTGTCAGCTCCAATTATCACCATGGGGGTTGAATTTGTTAGGCAAGGGATTAACCTTTTGTTTGGATTTCAAGAGGAATTCGATGAAGAAGAATTTACAACGACAATAGCCCTAGCAATCCCAGAAGCTCTTTTTGGTGAAGCGATTGGTGGTCTTAGTAAGGTGGCGACCAAACCTATAACAAAAGGCATGACCGAGATAATCAGTTCGGAAAAACTTCCGAGGGGGATAAAAAAAGAATTGAAAAAAGTCATTAAAAAGCAAATAAAGAAAGAAGTAGGAAAAACCTTAACCAAACAGCAATTAATTGAAGCAGTCGATGTAAGTTTGGAGGCTGCTATAAAAGAAAGCTTATCAGAATTTTCCATAAAAATTTCCCGAATAGAAGGAGCGTTTATTTATACAGCCTCTTTTAGTACTGACGGATATATGGGCGAATTTATTATGCATTCTACGAGAACTTTAATGGAGGATAATGAGGGAAAAACAAATGAATTTCAACCTGGTGAGAATAATGAAACGACGGAATAAAGGATTGTATATAATAGCATTTGGCCTTGTGTTAATTTACTTGTGTGTATTGGCGCCTATTATTCTTTCGGATTATTACATTCCTCAGAATAATAAAGACATGTACAAAGGTCTTGTATTAAGTTTTGTAGGATTATTCACTACTATTAGTTATTTGTCTTTTCACATAATAAAGGGATATTACCCAAGGTGGATTAAAAAGAAAATTGTTCTTATGGCAATATTGTCGACGGTAGTCATTGGATATCTATTTTTAGGTTTTGAGAAATACAAGTTAAAAACTCTATTATCTAGTGATTATTCAATCCGTACAGCCGAGGTAAAAGAAGATTTACATAATTCCAGAGGGACATATTATTTGTACCAATTCACTGACAATGAGTCTATTAGATACGGCAGAATTGATAAAAACTCAAAATTGTACCAAAAGGTTAAGGCAGGAAGCAGTGTAAAAGTTAGGCAATCAAATAAAAACTTCAAAGTATATAAGGTAACAGGCAAGTTGAGGTGATGCGGGCCCATTTATTAAAGCTAGGTTGAACCTTGCAAAACAGAACTTCAGGATTTGGGTAATTGTCGTTGAACAGATTGGTAATTTTGGAATTTTTGGAGTGGTTCATTCGTTAACTGTTGCTATTTGGATGACAACCGTTAGGATGCTATAAGTTTGAACAAAATTCGATGAACAAAATGAGCTAGACCGTTGCACAAGCCCAACAAAAACAGCATATTTGACGTTAAAATAAAATCTATGAAAAAGCTACTTTTAATTGTGTTTCTTATTCCAATACTAAACACAGGATGTAAAGACGACGAGACACCAACAACTGGAGGGAATACAGACACCTTGAATAAGGAGTTACTGTATGACAAACTATGGTTAAATGAGCCTGCAACAATTAGCCACATGATTAAAGCAGATGGTACTTACAGTGTGTCTGGTACGTGGGAGTGGGTCAATGGAACCGACACAATGAAGACCATAAACAACACTAAAACTTTTTACTGGGTTTTCAATAAAGGCAATACAGCGGATAAAATGGAAACAAAGCTAAGGGGTGAGAATAATTGGGAAGAATTCCGTACCAGTTGGTAATAAGTCATACAAAATATTAAAAAGGAAAGGCTGCATCACTGTTGGTGCAGCTTTTTTTTGTGCTGGTTTTTTTAAGTCCTTGCTTAAAGGTTGTTGCTGCAGTTGGGTGCTTATAATGCTGAAGGCCAGTCTTTATTAAATCCACTTATCTTCGAGACCGAAACTTCAGAATACCATGATCAGATTATTTATCTTAACATTTTTTTCAACTCTTACTCTTTTCAACGCTCAAGCACAAATATTCGAAGCGCCAGGGCTTGATTCTAAAGTTAGTGAGAAGGTAAAAGGAGACTACACTTACCCCAGGAAGTTAATAATGGGAAACAATAGTTTCTTCTATTTGAATTATGTCAGGCCTAAACTGAGTCTGATCAAATACGACATAGAATTGAATGAAGAAATTCGCCTGGACATTGTACCAGAAATACTCCCCAGGAAGAGCATTATTCATGAGGTGCTGGCTTATAAAAGGAAGCTTGTGATAGCCTACTCCAATAAGAATGAAGACAAGGAAATTGAGGTTGGTTTATTGATATTGGACCAAGAGGATTTGACTGTCGTAGAAAACTTAAAGGCGATCACACAGTATGACAAAAAATCCTATGGGAGGCCACAAATTAAGTTGGCCATATCACCAAACAAAATGTTTATTGGGTTAATTTCCTTTAATGGAACACCTTCTACTCCAACTAAACCTTACCTTGGAATTGACGACGAAGTGTTTAGATCCGTAGTGTTCGATTCGACATTTAATATAATTGCTAATAATATTTGTGTACTTCCAGCCGATCTGACGTTTAGCGATTTGCTACAGTTTGAAATTGACAACAAACAAAACTTCTTCCCGGTCATTAGAGATGGGGAATTTTATATACTAAAGTTTGGACCTCATGATAATGAAATGGTCAAGCACGTTTTAAATATACCAGGTCAAATTGTCAAAAGTATGCAACTCAGAATCAACAGTATGGATTCCCTGGTAATTCTTGGCACTTGCTCAGAAAAGCAGAAGTATACGGTAGATGGGCTGTTTTTTCAGAAAATTAACTCGAACACACTTGACACTCTTTCTATCAACGTCATTTCACTACAAGACTCCTTTATTTTTAAAAATCTAAAACCAATGCAAATTTCAGCCTATAGTAGGTCTGGGGGATTCAATGGACCAAATTTTGGATACGCGTATGGAAAATTCAACGTGTTGGACCTTGTTGAACGGAACAACAGATTTTATATTACGATGGAGTTGAGTTATGTGAATGTTGTAGATGGCAATGTCGGTACAAACCAGAGTTCAGGTAGTGTGAAATATCACTATTACGATTTATTGGTAGCGAGCTTTACTATGGACGGCGAACTTCTATGGAAAAGAAAAATGGTGAAACACCAATCTAATGTGAACTATAGATATGGTGGAACTCATTGTTTCATAAGTCGTGACAGAATTCGGCTTTTGTTTGAAGCACCCGGCAATAAGGTCAAATCCTATACCGGTCCAAAAATTAAGGGGAACCACCTTTTCTTATGGGAGTTAGATACGAATGGAGTAGGTAATTTAAATGCATTGGGCAAAATAGGGTCTAACACCTTTATTCCAATGATGTTAAAAGCGGTTAACGATGGTAAGGACAACGTCGTTTTTTATTCTGGGCTTAAACTTTCCCCATATGCCAAAATTTGGAGAATGCAATTTTTGGATTAAAAGTCTTTTGTACGCCAACTTTTGAATAGGCCATTTGCTGGTCAAGGTTTGTGGCTTGTCCAGACATGTTAGGAACGCAAGTATTGGCAGGACCAATCTCGTTCTCCCACCACCTCAAAAACCCCAAAACCTGACTATTTTTTAAGGGATTTATTACCTCTAACTTCGAAATGGAAGTCGAGTTTTGTGAGAAATACGATTCGACCATAGAGTAGAATTGCACAGGTTGGTCCATGCATACACATTCAGTTGACTTCTAAAACGCATTAATAGTCGTCTTATGAAAGTCAAGGGTTTCCTTATCAAAATCGTCCTAACAAGTTTCAGTATTGCCTTTATTCTATCCTCTTGTGGGGATTATCGCAAAATGAAACCCCCTGCAGATGCAGATAAACCAGGTGGTATAGGTACAGATAATACGTGCTATCTGGCTACGGCATCCAACATGCTTGCAGGTGCAGGCTATGGAGACGGAGCATCGCTTCAGGCACGCACCAACGACATATACGGAGACATGACAACCCAGTTTGGCATTGCCAGTGGTGGCTGGACCGATGTTGCCTTAAACTGGTGGTTGGGATCGGCCAATAATACCTGGGCGGCGAACACGTATAATGTCGTCACCGTTTATGGCAATAAATCACCCAAAAACCCATGGAACAATGCCAATGGCACCCAGTTTTATGGAAATGAATTAAGAAGATGTTGTTTTACCGGCCTGAGTATTTCATGGCCAACTGCTGGAGCTTCGGTTGGAAGTGGAGGTCATGCGATTACCGCTTGGGGTGATAATTTCAAATCCGCCACATTGACCACAAACCCGATGATGGTTGCGGTTACAGATTCCGATCGAGATGTTGGAGGCGATGAGCAGACCTATAACTACGATTTGTTTACGGCACCTAACCCGGGTGGAGCCAATGAAGGCAATGGGTGGTATATGGATTACAGTAATAACCACCCGTATATCAAGCACATAATTACCTTGTGTCCTTCCGACGACCCAACCGATTTTACGCTTACTCAAAAAGTAACCGGTTCCTATAAGCTTACGCAAAATGGGAAGGATTCAGCAACCGACCTGCACTATACGGTGAGTACAGATGTAGAAATTTTGACATATCGAACAACCATCAGCTGGGATACCGAAAACGCTCCGGTAATTACGGAAAGTGGAGACCCCAGGGATCAAATAACGGTAGATTGGGACCTGAGCGACAATCCTGTACCACCAGGTACAGAAGTGACCATCACAACCGAGTTTATTCTACCTACCTGGAACGCTATGAGCTATTCAGATGTTTATTGGACCTACCCCGGAGATGACGGAAAGAACAAAGCGGGATCCAAATTTGGTAACATCCAATGGAACGTAGCAACTCCACAACTTTCCAACCTTGAGCGTTTGCCAAACAACGTAACCGTAGGCTTTGTAATTGGGTCGTTCGACGTGGTTTCAAGGGAGAATAGAACACCAACGCCTTACCGGTTTGTTCATGAATACAGCTATAACCAAACGCCCGAACAACATGCACTGGAGATTATTCGCGATTCGGGATTGGTGGTTCGCAACCTGAGTCTTGGTCACAGTTGGAATTACCCCAACGCAGAAGAATTATGGGAGTTTAACGATTGGATGACGCGATATGAAGGCATCGATTCATTGCCTGGGAAAGGGTTACGAGTGAACATCAATTGGGAAGGCCGACTGCCGTACCCAGAAGGTGAAAACATATATAAAGCGATTCCTGAGATCGATGGAAAACAAAGCCCACCAAAGCGAGATTAGCAAAACATAGAATCGTTATCTCGACGTAGACTTTGACCGTTTAATCCAAGCGGGGTTAAGCAAATAAAATGGATCATACGAACTGGTACTTTGACAATAGAGGCTTCACGTGTTGGGGCCTTTGTTGTTGAACACAGGTAGGTACTTTAGGATACCACCTCTGGTCGAAGTATGTCATGAGGCTTTGATCAAAGAGATGGTCCAGACATGTGAGGCAGGAGAATCGTCTGGGAACATTGTCTGGGATAAAAACAAGGTTGTACCTTGCTACGACAAACTAACAATGCAATTGACATACCAATTAATCGACTATGGATGTCCTCTAATTATCAATCTTCGACCAAAGGAGTGAAATAACAAAGAATGAAGTTAATTGTAATGATTGTTTTAGTCCTGTCTACTATGGTGACGAGTGCACAGCATAGTGACACATGTCATATAGATTTTCCAGTAGTAGTGACTAACCCTTTTTCAGAAGGAACAAGTGATATGTTTGCTATAACTTCTTTGAGTAACTTGGATAGTATACATGTACTACTGCTGGATTCCAATCATCAAGTAATTGGGGACACTGTGCTGTCTAATATCAAGGAGAATTCATACATTGATTTGAAAAATTTGATAACGCCCTTTCGCCGGAAAAAGGATACTACTGTTCTCATTTCTTGTGCAGCCATATATTGGATTGATGGCTTGCAATATTCCTGTGCGTCTCACGCAATTCTATATTTTAGTAGGTAGTTTAGGGGAAAGCGGAATGGTTGGAAATCGGCCGGACTTAGAATAAAGTCCACTCAAAAAAAACCCAGCACCACAATTTCGGTAGTCAAAATCAGTAGTCGCATCTATGATCCTCTTCGCATACCATTTTCCCAAATGATACATATGATCGTGGCGCTGGGTTAGTTCAGCAACATCGTGCTGCTGATTCTACTTGGCTATTATTACTCTCACATCAGGTGCTTTACTCGAACGCCTAACATGAGTATGAAATGGACTTCAAACCTAAAGAGATTAAACATGACCAAATGTAGCCAACACAGCCATTGTGATGTAGCGATTTCGCGACAAAGGTGAGTCTGTTTCATAAGGACCGATGTTTTTAGTTCATAGCCTCCCTAACGCGAATTCTTCCACACGATTCCCTTCCACCAGAACATGATTTTTTTCAAATATTTACCTAATTAGGGCCTTGAGGAAACAGAACAAAGCATAATTTTGATGTCAAACAGATTTAATACTACGTACGAATACGATACAAATGAAACAACGATCTAAACTGCTCCTATTGGTCAACCTACTTTTGATTGGGTCAACCAGTTTTGCTCAAAACTGTAACTGCACCATTTCGCAAGTAGAAAACAATACAGTTGATCCGTGTAATCTCGTCATTGGATCTGTCGATACGGTTTCTACAACCCAGGAACTAAGAAATGCCATCATTGAGGCGAACAAAAACGGCGGTAATGCAACCATCTTGTTGACTAAAGGTACCTACCAAATTGCGTCCACTTCGTGGTACCCCTATATTACGGGGAACAACATCGTTTTTAGAAGCCTTGAAGGAAAACGCGATGAGGTTATTATTACAGGCGGTGGGATGAAAAGTGTTTCACCCCTGGTCGAAAATGGATTTTACATTGCAGGCACCAATGTGACCATTGCCGACCTGACCATCATGAATGTTGGCAACCATGGAATAGCGGGACAAGGCGACAGTTTGTTTGTGCACAATGTAAAAATCTTAAATACCTATGAACAAATGATCAAAGGAACCAGTGCCGGTGATGGCATAGATTATGGTCGGGTTCAATGCAGCCTGTTTGAATATACAGCGGGTGTGGGGCCCAACTATTACATTGGGGGATTGGATATTCATAAGGGAAACCATTGGACCGTAAACGACAATATATTTAAGTCTATAGCGAGCCCAGAGGGGTCTACCGCTGAGCATGCGATTCATTTTTGGAATTCATCGGCCGACAATACGGTAGAAAGAAACATGATCGTGAATTGCGACCGGGGAATCGGTTACGGCCTTGGAAGCAGCCCAAGCGATAGTGGTATCATTCGAAATAATATGATTTTCAACGACGGTTCGGGCCTGTTTCATGACGTGGGAATCAGCCTGGAAACATCGCCAAACACCAAAGTCTATAACAACACCATTTTTGTGGAGTATGCCAATGCCATTGAGTATCGGTTTGCTGCAACCACCAATGTGATTATTACCAATAATCTGACCAACAAAACAATCAAGTCACGTAATGGTGGACAAGCGGTATTGACATCCAATTACACATCAGCATTGAAAAGTTGGTTCATAAATCCCTCGGATGGAAACCTACGTCTGAATTCGAAGAACCAGGCCGTAGTTGATGCTGGAACCAACCTGACTGCCGTGTCGTTAGATATTGACCAAACTGCCCGCCCTCAAAACGCACGTATCGACATTGGTGCATACGAATTCATACAAACCAATGGATTTAAAAAGTATTTCAGAGTTGCATCGTATATCACTGTGTTTCCCAACCCTGCTGTCAACACCGTTACATTCGAATCTGCTCAAAGTTCGGTTTACAACATAACTATTTTGAACGCGCTGAGTCAGACGGTCTGTTCATTTGACGATATACA
>CAYZWM010000127.1:0-11875 GCA_964482155.1 uncultured Chitinophagaceae bacterium
GATTCTATTTCTTTTTCTAAAATTTCTTGCCGATTTACGCTTTTGTGATAGTTGGTGGTGTCATCCATATGCTCTTCCACATTGGTTACGTCCAATTCTTCAAGCGAATCGCTACCTGTCACTATGCGTAAACTTTGATTCTGAAAATTGAGTGTGTGGTAGTTGTTATTCTGAAAAAATCGAATTTTATGGACAGACTTGTCAGAAATTTTACTCGCTGAGATGGTCGCTACACAACCGTTGTGAAATTCAACCCGGGCGTTTACAACGTCTGGATCTTCAAACAGCACACCTACTCCAGTCGCTGAAACGTGTTTAACCCTGGACTTGGTCATGGAAAGCACGATGTCGATGTCTGGAAGCAGGATGTCGTTAATTAACGATACCTTTCGTTTATTATCAGGTCTTTGCAGGTAATGATTGCATTCAATTATTCGGGGCTCAAGCTCCATATCCTTAATTTCATTATGGATATTCTCAAAGCGAAGGCCATTGCTTATTTGAATATGGATGCCAGCTTCAAGCGCGTAACTGGATAACCTCTTTAACTGATGCTTAGACATATGAGAGGTGTTGGCTACAAAAACGTGCTTACAACTCTTGATCACTTCTAATAAGTTTTCGTACAGACAAAAGGTGGGGTCGAAAATTAGCACAGCGTCTACCGCTTTGTCTAATTCTTCATAGTTTCTTAATGGTAAAAGATTTTCATACTTATGGCTCTGGAGGCCACAGCACAAGCCAAACATCTTTTTGTCCAAAAAGGTTCGAATCATCTGGTCGGAAAAGTTCCCCTTACCAATGATGCCTACATTCAGTGTTTTTGAATTTATTTGCATTCGGAAATACACTCGCGAAGTAAATTTTATTTCACGGGTGTATGAAATAATGTTTTCATTCGTTGTCAAAAAAAAAATACACTTTGGAAGATTCTTTTAAACATAAAGGGCGAAGAAAAAGGCTTGTACAAGAGCTTAAAAATAAGGGCATTAACGATGCAGCCGTGTTGGACGCGGTGTTGAACGTGCCCAGGCACTTCTTTTTTCCCAAGGATTTTTGGGATGAAGCATATGAGGATAAGGCTTTTCCTATTGGGAACGGACAAACCATCTCTCAACCCTATACCGTGGCGTTTCAAACCCAGTTGTTACGCATAAACAAAGGCATGAAGGTTCTGGAGATTGGCACAGGCAGTGGGTATCAGGCAGCTATATTGGCTTATCTTGAAGCGGAGGTGTTTACCATTGAACGCGTTGAAGAATTGTTTAGAAAGACAACGCAACTGTTTGAACAATTGCGTTTACCTATCCATTGTTTTTTGGGTGATGGAAGCATTGGATTGCCAAAAAAATCTCCTTTTAACGGTATCGTGGTTACTGCAGGGGGAAATAGTTTGGCAGAACAATTGAAGGAACAATTAGGAATAGGAGGAAGATTGGTTGTTCCAAGCGGAAATCGGTCTATCCAAAAAATGGTACTGATTGAAAAGCGTGTTGAAAACAAATATGAACGGACAGAACATGGAGAATTTAAATTCGTGCCTTTGTTGGGCAAATATGGTTGGGAAACTTAAACATCTTTTTTCGGTAGGTTTACTACTTGTAGTATGTCAAGTTAATGGTGCTACAAATTTAGTAGTGCAAGTAAAAAAGGGCGATGGTATCCAAACCCTTTTGAGTCGTTATAAGCTGCATCAGAGTACGTGTAATCTCGATTCCTTTCTTGCACTCAACGATCTCGGTCCCACCGATTATCTCATTCTAGAAAAGAAATACAAACTGCCTCTTAAGGTCTATACCTACAACGGAGGTACCATCCGAGCTACCCTTGATATTGATGACTATGAAAAAGCCCTTCGAATTCAGAAATACAATGAGGAACTGGTAAAACAGGGTGTAAAGGCAAAAAGTTATAAAGACGACAACGCGTTATGGGTGCCATACCATGAGTTGTTTTGCGTGCCCAATTCGACTGATTTTAAGTCGTATACCATGACGGTGCCCATTCTGGGTAAGGAATATCAGGAAATTACAGTGGAGGATGAAACTCTGGCAGGATGTGTATACTACCTGGTGAGTGGTCATGGTGGACCAGACCCTGGGGCGATGACCAAAAAAGATGGTCACTTCTTGTGTGAGGATGAATATGCTTACGACGTAACCTTGAGGTTGGCTAGGAATTTGTTAAGTCATGGAGCCAAAGTATATGTAATTGTGCGAGACAACAACGACGGCATTAGAGACCAGGAATATCTGGGGCACGACAAGGATGAAGTAGTGTGGTATAACCAACGCATTCCTATTAATCAAACCAAACGGTTAAGACAGCGTACAAATGTGGTCAATGACCTGTACGACAAGGAAAAGGGAAAAGCAAAATTGCAAAAGATGATTGCCATTCACGTGGACTCAAGAACAGTGGGTGAAAAAATTGATATTTTCTTTTACCACTTTCCTGGAAGTAAAAGTGGGAAGCAAAGCGCGGATACCTTACTCCATACCATCGGAGCAAAATACCATGAGCATCAAAAGAATAGAGGGTATAAGGGCATCGTAAAAGGTAGAGACCTCTATGTTCTTAGAGAGTCTAAACCAACGGCAGTGTACATTGAACTTGGAAACATTACCAATGAATTTGATCAGAAACGTCTGCTCATTGTTGACAATAGACAAGCCATTGCCAATTGGTTGTTTCTAGGAGTTCAAAAAGATGCCAATCGAATTTTGTCCGAATAACTATTCAGCCAAAATCTCATTAATCAGTGCACCTATTTCATCCGACCGGGTTAACATCATTACATGGGAACCTTTTGGAATGATGTGATCACAGGTCACGTTTCGTATAGGCAGAGTCCGGTCTGACTCCCCATGAATGTGAACAATGTTTTGGTCGTAAGACGTTCGAGTCCATTCCAGAATCATCGTTGTTGCACGACTCATAAACACAGGGTCCTTGTCTTCCAACATATTGATGAAGGTTTCCTTCTCTTTGTTTCTATCCGGTTCAACAATGGGTTGAAGGATAAACGTACTTTTCTTTATCCAACTGGCTGGTATGATGGTATGAATCGGCAGTATTTTTTGAAACTTATACCGATGCGGTAGTTCGTCACGACATTTTGCGCTTGCAATAAGAATTACCTTTTCTGGGGTGAGAAAATCAGCCATCTCTGTAGCCAACATGCCTCCCAAAGAAGCCCCGATTAATATAAATGGAGACGTGGTGTCAATTTGTGTGGAAAGTTGACGGGCATAGTCTTCCATAGAACTATTTTCCGGTGGCATTTCAAATAGAATATGTTTTACAGCATATCCACTGTCAAATTCCAGCTTGCTGAATATACGATAGTCGGTTCCCAGACCAGGCATTAAATAAATGGTGGGTTTTGGCATTTCCGCATAAGCCATTTTAGCTACGAATGTACACACAATAATCAGTGCTGCTAATCGAATGATTTTCATAGGGTTTATTGTTAACGTTACTCATTCATGCCACGCCAGACATGGAAGCTTCATTAATAAAACGTAGAAATACCGATATAGTTACACGATGGCCGTTCGTTGATTTGAACAACCTAAATTGGAAGAGCCTTGATTTGCAAAAATCGTTATTCCTCGAAGGAGATCACTTGTTTTACCCGCCCAACTTCACCTGTTTCTAATCGAACTTTTATGCCGTGTGGGTGGTTTGGAGATTTGGTCAGAATGCGCCCAACAAAACCATCCGTCAATTCACCTGAACGTTGGTGATGTTTTTGAACGATTTCTACCTCGCTGCCGACTTGAATGTTTTTTCGATTTTGACCGTCCATATATGTTCAAAATGCCTGGGTTATGCCTTGTTGGTACTCAACGACTAATCGTTGATCTTCAATACGGCCATAAATGCGGATTGTGGAATTTCTACATTTCCAACCTGACGCATTCGCTTCTTACCCGCTTTTTGTTTTTCCAGCAGCTTACGCTTTCTCGAAATATCACCTCCATAACATTTGGCCGTAACATCTTTTCGCATTGCCTTAACCGTCTCACGAGACACAATCTTGCTCCCGATTCCAGCTTGAATGGCAATCTCGAATTGTTGTTTGGGAATGAGATCCTTCAACTTTAAACAAATCTTTTTACCATATTCATACGCCTTGTCGCGGTGAATAATAGCAGACAGCGCATCTACTGGTTTGCTGTTTAACAAGATGTCTAACTTGATCAGGTGTGATTCTCGGTATTCAATCGGGTGGTAGTCAAAACTCGCATAACCCCTTGAAATGGACTTAAGCTTGTCGTAAAAGTCGAAAACAACCTCGGCCATGGGCATCTCAAAAGTGAGTTCTACACGACTCGTAGTTAAGTATACCTGATTTTTAAGTGCACCACGTTTCTCCATACACAAACCCATTACGGCGCCAACATACTCTCCGGCTGTAATGATTTGCGCATTGATATAAGGCTCTTCAACATAATCCAGATGACTGCCTTCCGGCAAATCAGTTGGGTTGTTTACAATGGTTTTAACCCCCTTTTTGTTAAACGCATGATACGATACGTTAGGAACCGTTGTAATTACAGTCATCCCAAACTCTCGCTCCAGCCGCTCCTGAATAATTTCCATGTGCAGCATACCTAAGAAACCGCAACGAAAACCAAAACCAAGCGCAGCTGACGACTCAGGTTCAAAAACCAATGACGCATCATTTAATTGAAGTTTGCCCATGGAGTCTCGGAGCTCTTCAAAATCTTCTGTGTCAACCGGGTAAATTCCTGCGAATACCATGGGTTTGACATCTTCAAATCCTATTACAGCTGTTTGAGTTGGATTGACAACTTGTGTAATCGTATCGCCCACCTTTACCTCTTTGGCTTCTTTGATGCCGGATATGATGTAACCAACATTTCCTGTTTCAACTACATCTCTAGGTTCTTGCACAAGTTTAAGAATACCAATCTCATCTGCATTGTACTCTTTACCGGTGTTGATGAACTTAACCCGGTCACCTTTGGTCATTTGACCGTCTATCACTTTGAAATAGGCAATTATTCCTCTAAACGAGTTGAAAACGGAATCAAAAATTAAGGCTTTTAATGGCGCCTGTGGATCGCCTTTAGGCGAAGGAACACGATCAAGTATGGCTTGTAGTATACTCTTAACGCCAAGACCCGTCTTTCCACTTGCAGGGATAATATCGTCTCGATCGCACAAGATCAGTTCTTCAATCTGATCTTTAACCTCTTCAGGCATAGCGCCTGGTAGATCCATCTTGTTTAATACCGGTATGATTACCAGATCGTGATCCAGGGCAAGGTACAAGTTAGAAATCGTCTGAGCCTGAATTCCCTGTGCCGCATCCACAATGAGTAACGCTCCTTCACAAGCGGCTATGGAACGAGACACCTCGTACGAAAAATCGACGTGACCAGGGGTGTCAATAAGGTTGAGTGTATACTCTACACCTTCGTGCTTATGTTTCATCTGAATGGCGTGAGACTTAATCGTAATGCCTCGTTCGCGTTCCAAATCCATGTTATCCAGGACTTGAGCTTTTAAGTCTCGATCAGAAACGGTTTTCGTTTCTTGTAGCAGCCTATCGGCCAGGGTACTTTTACCGTGATCAATATGTGCTATGATGCAAAAGTTGCGGATGTTTTTCATGCGGCGGCAAAGATAAATAAGTTTGGTTCTAAGACTACCTAAGTTCAGGTTAAAGTCTACCTCATTTATTCACTTATCCATACCACCTGATTCGAACAATTCTTGTCCATGAATTTTATCGCATTCAAAGGTGTCAATCTTTGTATTCCACCTCAAAGAGTAATGAACTGGAAACTCAGAACGAAAAACTAATTATTATTGCGCCGATGTTCAAGTTTCATAAATATAAAACGAAATATCACGAAATGACACGTGAGGTGACGGAGAATTATGTCATTCCATTTGTGTCGGGTTCGATCGATATGTCCAAGAAACTTCATGTGCTTGAGATAGGAAGTGGAGAAGGTGGAGTACTAGGTGCTTTCGTGAAACGCGGCGACCAATGCGTGGGTATCGAATTAAGTCCTGGCCGGGTAAAATTGGCCGAGGAAATAATGCAGGATGAAATTGCGCAAGGTCGAATCCGATTTATCGCCAAAGACATCTATGATATAGATCCCAATCAATTCAATCCGAAGTTTGACCTGATTATTCTAAAAGATGTGATTGAACACATCCATGATCAGGAACGCATAATGAAACGGCTAGGTGAGTTTCTTGCTCCTGGAGGCGTTATCTTTTTTGGCTTCCCGCCCTGGCAGATGCCGTTTGGTGGCCATCAACAAATTGCTAAATCCAAAATAGGGAGTATGTTGCCCTACTATCATTTGCTTCCAATGGCCGTGTTTAAATCAGTTTTAAGAGGATTTGGAGAACCCAAAGGGGTGATTGATAGCCTGGTAGAGATAAAAGAAACGGGAATTTCTATAGAGCGATTTGAGCGGATTTCGAAATTGGCTGGTTTTCATGTCGATAAGAGCAAATTCTTTCTAATCAACCCAATCTACCAGTATAAATTCGGTTTAACACCTAGAACTCAGGTAGGCTTGGTTAATCACATCCCTTATTTTAGAAATTTCATTACGACGTGTGCCTACTACACGTTAAGGATTATGTAGACTTTCTTTTTTAGTGGACAAAAACTGTTGTTTGTACTAGTGACTTATCCATTAATGCCTATTTTTGCCGACTTTATAAAAATTCGATAATGTTGAACGAAAATTTAATCTATTTACTACCACTCTTTGGCCTTGTAGGTCTGGCTGTTATGATTGCTAAATCCAGATGGGTTAACAAACAAGACGCTGGAGAGGACAAGATGAAGAAAATTGCGACTTACATTCACGAAGGCGCCTTAGCCTTTTTGAAAGCCGAGTATCGTATACTGGCCATTTTTGTTGTGATTGCTGTGATTCTTTTAGCAATCTTATCATGGAAAGTGGAATCCACACATTGGTTTATTGTTGTTGCTTTTGTTATTGGCGCTGCATTCTCAGCATTGGCTGGTAATATCGGAATGCGTATTGCCACGAAAGCAAACGTACGAACAACCCAGGCAGCTAGAACAAGTCTTCCAAAGGCACTTAAGGTGGCTTTTAACGGAGGTACTGTATTGGGTCTTGGTGTAGCTGGCCTTGCGGTAATCGGTTTGAGTTTGTTGTTTATCATATTGGTCAAATGGCTTATGGTTGGAGAACTGAGCTTCTATCATGAAATGACCATGGTTCTTGAAACCTTAGCTGGTTTCTCATTAGGTGCCGAGTCCATAGCATTATTTGCACGAGTAGGTGGTGGTATATACACCAAAGCGGCTGACGTTGGTGCCGACCTTGTTGGAAAGGTGGAAGCAAACATTCCTGAAGATGATCCACGAAACCCCGCGACTATTGCGGATAACGTTGGAGATAACGTAGGAGACGTTGCAGGTATGGGAGCCGATTTATTTGGTTCGTATGTAGCCACCGTTTTAGCATCCATGGTGTTGGGTAACTACCTGATAAAAGACATGGCTACAAATGGCGAGTTTACAGATAGCTTCGGTAATATGGGCCCAATATTAATGCCTATCTTACTTGCTGGTGTAGGAATCATCTTCTCAATATTCGGTACGTTATTTATTAAAATTAAAAACAACGACGCTAAAGAACCTGAAGTACAAGCGGCCTTGAACAAAGGAAACTGGTCTTCGATTATTATGACGGCCATCGCATCTTACTTTATAATCCAATGGATGTTGCCTGAAACATTGACCATGAACTTCTTCCATGAAGGATTGGTTGAGTTTTCTTCAATGAATGTATTCTATGCCGTTCTGGTTGGACTGTTTGTAGGAGGTTCGATCTCTTACTTTACGGAGTATTATACGGGCCTAGGTAAGAAGCCGGTTCTTGATATCGTACGAAATTCAAGTACAGGTGCTGGTACCAACATCATTTCTGGTTTGTCAAACGGTATGATGTCAACCTTTGCACCGATCTTAATATTTGCTGGAGCCATTTGGGGAGCTTATGCTCTTGCTGGATTCTACGGTGTAGCGATTGCAGCATCTGCAATGATGGCTACAACAGCTATGCAATTAGCGATTGATGGATTCGGCCCTATTGCGGATAACGCTGGGGGTATTGCAGAAATGAGTGAGTTGCCAGAAGAAGTTAGACAACGAACCGATGTGTTAGACTCGGTTGGAAATACGACGGCAGCGGTAGGTAAAGGGTTTGCAATTGCTTCTGCAGCGCTTACAGCACTTGCTTTGTTTGCGGCCTATGTAACCTTTACTGGAATTGATGGAATCAACATCTTTAAAGCACCGGTATTGGCGTCTTTATTTGTTGGGGCTATGATACCCGTGGTTTTTTCAGCGCTTACGATGCGATCTGTTGGAAAAGCGGCTATGGAAATGGTTAAAGAGGTGAGACGACAGTTCAAGGAAATTCCTGGAATTATGGAAGGAACTGGTGAGCCAGAATACGATAAATGTATTGATATTTCAACCAAAGCGGCATTAAGAGAAATGATGTTGCCAGGCGCTATTACAATTCTAAGTCCATTGTTGATTGTTTTCTTAACAGGAGCATTTAGCGGAGACTGGTTGTTGGCAGCTGAAGTTCTTGGGGGTTATATGGCAGGTGTTTGTGTGAGTGGTGTACTTTGGGCCATATTCCAAAATAATGCCGGTGGCTCATGGGACAATGCTAAAAAATCATTCGAAGCAGGCGTTGAGATTGATGGGGAAATGACATATAAAGGTTCAGATGCACATAAAGCTGCTATAACTGGTGATACCGTTGGAGATCCGTTTAAAGATACCTCAGGTCCTTCAATGAATATCCTTATTAAACTGACTTGTTTGATTGGTTTGGTAATTGCTCCAATATTAGCTGACTTAGCTGGTGGACATGGTGAAAACAACACCGCAGCGATCTCTTGTCATGCTAAATACGATAAGTCTGAATGTAAAAAAGGTGAAAAATGTGAAGACTACCGTGACCATTGCAATGCGGCAAATAAGGATTGTTGCAAGAAAGGTAAGCAAGCAAAAAGTAAGGCGTTAAACGAGAGTACGGATCAGGTGAGTGTTGAAGGACATGCCTATCCAGCAGATTCATTGTTACGTGCTGATCTTCAGAACTAAAGACATTTTCTATGTATAATATAAAGCTCGCATCTATTGCGGGCTTTTTTTTTGTTGACAAGAGATTCAATTATTGCTCTATTTTTGCACGTTTTTTATGAGTTCTAACGGCATTGGTATTCGGGTAGTTGCAGCACTTCTATTATTTATAGGCTTACAATCGTTTAGCCCTAAATCAATCGATAGCGCAAATGATGTTGACTATCAGTTAACGGTAACCACAGACGGTGAAGATTTTGGACAGATAGCAATTCAACTTTATCATCAAATTGGTTTGACCGAAGACTCCCTAAGCACTGTGGTGTTTAAAAAAGCATTGAGAGGTTATTTATTCTTAAAGCACACCAACCGTCTTACCAATACCCAATTCTTAACCATTTTGGATTTTTCGAAATCATCAAAACACAGACGTCTCTGGGTAATTGACCTGGCTGACAAAAAAGTGGTTTATAATGAGTACGCGGCACATGGAAAAAATTCCGGCAATAAGTTTGCCCAGTCCTTTTCGAATGCGGCCAATTCAAGAAAGTCCTCCCTGGGTTTTTATGTAACGGGTCAAACCTATAACGGTAAGCACAGATATTCGCTTAAGCTAAGAGGTATGGAATCTGGTTTTAATAGCAATGCTTTTGCACGTGGTATAGTTATGCATGGTGCACACTATGTAAGTGAAGAAATAGCCTATGCACAAAACAGTGTGGGACGAAGTTTTGGTTGCCCAGCGGTTTCAAATGAAGTAAATAAAAAAATTGTTGACCTGGTTAAAGGGGGGAGTTGTTTGTTTATGTATCATTCACAAACCTATTACAACGGAAAATCAAAAATCCTCAACAATAATCAGTTCATACCCATCGAATTATTAAAAGCATTGGTTGAATAAAAACCACTGTGTACTTTTGAATCGTTTTGAAAGCGAATTTATATAGTATTCTAATCCTCTTTGTATGTTTTACCGCATGCAAACAACCTAATCAAGAAAAACTCGATGAACTGGTTGACGAAGGCAGTTTCGAAAAATCCGAGTTAGTCGATGTACTCCAATCCCTTGTAGAAGATTCTAATTACATGCGGAATTACCGTTTTGGTGATACCTTGAGTAATTTCTATTCAGATAACAAGTATGATCCCGTATGGGCATTGTATCTGGTAGATGATTCTATGGCGGAGCCCGTTTTAAATCAGTTCTACAGCAGTCGGGAAGAAGGGCTAAAACCGTCGTATTACAAACTGGATTCCGTGAAACGTTTACTGTCGAAGTTAAAAAAAGGCAAAAAAGACGACCTATACCACGAATTAGCAGGTTTAGAGCTCTTAGTGTCTGATAATATGTTGTCACTCCATCGAGACCGCGTAATGGGCAGAACGGACCCAAGAATGGTGTTTGAAGGCATATATCAACTGCCAAGGCCATTGTATGAAGGATTTGAGTTGTTTGATGTGCTGGATTACAAAAACTACGGTAAGGTGCTGTCAGAAAACTCGATAAAGGATACGGCGTATGTCTATTTACAGGATTTGCTCAAATCGTATCTAGTGCGTGTAGACCAGGGAGAGAAATGGTTTAACATCGATACCACCGGAGTTCGAAAACTGGAACCTGGAGACACAACCGAACTCATGCCAGAGATTGCTCGGAAACTGGCGCAGATGAAGGTAATCACAGAACGTGAAATGCAAGAAGCAGATTCACACATCTATCAAAAGAGTTTTGCAAAGTATGTACGCAGATTTCAACAGCGTTATGGTCTGTTTGACGACGCCGTTTTTGGAAGAAATACATTTGGACTACTGAATGCATCTCTGGCCGATCGAATTGATGAAATATCCGCCAATATGGAACGTATTCGCTGGTTCTCTTTTCCCGAGGAAGGCCCTTTTGTGTCTGTGAATCTACCCGCTTTTGAGTTGACAGTTCACTACGAAGATAGTATAAAGAATATGGCGGTTTGTATTGGTAAGGCAAGACCTCACGACTATGATAGTCGCGCTGAACGAGCTATAACCGAAGGGAAATCCTGGTTGAAGCCACCCGATCATCAAACGCCTCAGATTTATAGTAAGATCGCCTACCTGGTAATCAATCCGACATGGAATGTGCCACGTAGTATTATCCGCCGAGAGATGTGGTGGAAAATGCGTAAAGACAGCATGTATTTAGCGAATGCCGGTTACGGGGTATTCTATAGAAAAGAGGAAATCAGATCAGATACCATAGATTGGAGACTGATTAATCCCAAGAAAATGCCTTTTGAGATTATTCAGAAATCTGGAGTTGCCAATGCATTGGGTATGGTGAAGTTTATTTTTCCAAATAAATTTAGCATCTATCTTCACGACACGCCACAAAAATCGAAGTTTAAGTGGACCGAAAGGTCGGTTAGTCACGGTTGTGTGCGTGTTCAAAATCCAATCCTTTTAGGCGAGTTTTTGACCCAGGCTATTGACACCATGGATTCGGACGATTTTAGGATTCACATGGGGTATGAGCCAATAGACGAGGAGCGATTAGAAGAATATGATCCGGAAGATAGTACGGCTCGAATTCAGCCCATAGAAGAAACCCGGTTGGTTCGACTTGATGAGCAAGTGCCTGTCTTCTTTCTCTACCGCACTATGTGGTATGACCAGGAATGGAAACTGCAATATAGAAACGACGTTTACCGAAAAAATAAATCCATAATTCATGCAATGAACTTCTGAAAATGTGATATTTGAAGT
>CAYZWM010000128.1:0-254 GCA_964482155.1 uncultured Chitinophagaceae bacterium
TAAATTAATTTGGAGCACCTACAATAATTATTTGATTTCTGCAGGGGACGATAGAGCTATTATAATTTGGGAAATAAATTTAAATAAGGGTTCTGTTGCATTAACCTAAAAACGGCTGTTTTTGGTTAATATTTGCACTTTAGTAAAAAGTTAAACAATTGATAGTCAGTCAAAGTCCATGTTGGTGGTTGTCCCAATTTAAATCTAATATAGTTAATGCAACAGCACCTATTTGTAATACAATGAAGAAAATT
>CAYZWM010000128.1:264-11686 GCA_964482155.1 uncultured Chitinophagaceae bacterium
CAACCGTTGTCTTGACCTTACTTATGTTATTGGCATTTGGACAAGAACCAGAAATCAAGTTTTTGCAGACCATTGATAAATCTGATGTCAAAAAAGACCCATTTGAAAAAAGCAGAACCAATACGTTTAGTGTCATTGGCAAGACAAGCTATTCCATCATAATAGAGGAAAAGGTTAGGGTAGAATTAGAGAAAAACGGTAAACGGGCTGGTGCTTATGATAAAGCCATTTACATTCACTTTTTTGATATCAAAAGTCAAACGATAACACAAGTTGTCGAAGCATGGTTTCAGGAACCGCTTAAAAACACATTTTACGCCGATGGGTTTCCATCGACGTTGGTTTTTAAAGATCGTATATTCATAGCGACCAAATTGCGTAAAAAATACGCAAGTCAAAAAAAACACGTTGCTAGTCAGATCAATGTATTGATGGATAATGGGACCGAGGTAGAAAGTGAAATACGACATATTGAATGCCGTAAATCTGGCTATTCAAATTTTCAATTGTTCATTGCCGATGACCTAAGCCGCCTATATGCAGTTTATGCCGGTTTCCTTGAGTCTGAGGATGAAAAGAAATATGAACAGGCCTTACTGACATATGACGAAGATTTAAATAGAATAGACTATGTGCCTCTGTCCTATGGAGAACAAATCCACTTTGTTGGAGACTACATTGTTCGCCTGAAACAAGGAAAAAAAATCACCACTCATATCCAATATGGGAACTTATACCGATACGAAATAACCCTTACCTCATTGGATGACGGTGGAAGTAGAAAGCAATCCATAAAGAACTTCGAATTGGGTCATTCTGGCTATGGTGTTCATCAAATAATTTCAAGATCTTCAAATAGCGTGGAAATGATCATCGGAAATTACTGTCGTAACTGTTCGTCGAATGATGGATTAACATTGAGAAAATTAATCATTAATCTAGACGGAACATCGGATAAATTATTCAAAGAATCTGAGGTAGATTATAAGAGGGTAAGTGAAAGTGAGGATAGTGATCAGTCCGAATTTCAAAACAACTATTTTGGATTTCTAGAAACCCAAAATTTTCGACAGGATAGAGCAGAAGCCAGAAACATTAAAAACTTAAATTCCTTTTCAAACGTATCGTTCGCAAATGTTACAGTTTCGGATGTGAACTATAAAAAGGGAACGGAATTTATTCTAGGTAAACCAATGTTGGTCGTACTAAATAATGGTGATACGACAGAAGTGTTAATGTTAAACAATAGTGTAACTACAGAGACTTTGAATGGTTATCACCCTGTATTCTTCGATCGAGATGAATATGAGCTATACTTTCTTTCCAATTTTGGGATACCCGACGACTTGCAAGATTTAAATTCACTCAAATCGGAAAACCCTCAAATACTTCAATGGTTACGAGTAGATCTTGAAGACAATTCTGTAACACGGAATAACATTGCAGGAAAAATGGAAGAGCCAGAAAACAATACGAAGTATGAGGTTTCAGATGGCAGAGTTTTAATTTTTCAATCTTCTATGTATTGTATTGCCGTTACACCTGATTCAGATGTGAAACTCATCAGGATTGGTTACAATAAATAAATTTGGGTAGTGTTGCCAAGAAGGTGAATGACCTGTAACCGCCTGATATATAGGATATAACTATTTAAAATAGATATTAAAAGGTGACCCGATGAGTCACCTTTCTTTTTTTCTTGCATTTCATCATTGTCCCTCGAAAAAGATCCAAGTCAAGCCTTTCGGTGGTTCTGTCGCATTAATCCGATCAGTCGAGTAAAAGTTTAGATTTGGAGCTATGAACTACAAACACCATCGGTGTCCAAAATCAATAATTCTTCAAGCTGTATATTTTAAATTGAGATTTACCTGAGTTATCGAGATGTAGAAGAAATTTTAAGGATATGAGGTGTAAAAGTAGACCAATCTACTATCAATAGGTATCTCATAACCCAAACGAATCTCCTGCGTCGTTTTTCTGGCTAGAGCGTGGAGGATAAATGTCTTAGCAAAGCCCCTAAATTTATGCCTCAAAAACAAGGCAACAAAAAAGCCCAACCTGGTACGGTTGAGCTTTCTCGTTTAGCTAATAAAAGCTAGTAGCCCCTCGGCTCCTTATCTCTAACCTTTTTGACCTACATTTGTCTTAAAATCAGCGAGTTAGCTTTTTTGGATTTCGAGAAAATTGGAATGAAGAAGATTGATTTATTGCTGCATTTTGGGTGATATGAACAAGAGAAATACCTACCATTCGACCATCAAATTAGCCTATGCTTTAGATATTCACGGACAATGGCTTCCCAAGGAGTTTTTAAAGGCAATTCCCAGATCAACGTCACACGGATGGAAGAACGAGATCAAAGAGAAATTCATTGGATATGAATTCGCTTCCGGAATCAATGACAATGTTGAAGAACTCAAGTTGATTTTCAGTGATAGGGTATCAAAAGAAAAACAGCTCTTCATCGCCTATACCCGAATCAAGATTGTCCTCTTTGAAATCATTGGCAAGGAGACCATCCAAGAAGCCTTCAAGGAGCACTTCAGAAAGCTGGTCAAGGTGATAGATTCAAGCAAATCGTCGGTTCAAGGTGGTGTTAAAACACTTTGCTCCTTTCTTGAGATCAAGACTCAAACCTTTCGTTATTGGAGCACAGTCTCAAAGCACACCTGCACGAAATCATCTATCGGCCTGTGTTTAAAGAAAGTACCCAACCAAGCCACGAAGGAGGAAGTCAATATTATGAAGCGATTACTTTCCAGAAAACGTTTTGAACACTGGCCTATCTGTTCAGTATGGGGTTATGCCATACGAAAAGGCCACGTATCCATGTCACTTAATACCTGGTATCGTTATAATCAAAGGTTTCAATTCAGAAAGGCCATAATAAAAGGAAAATTCAAAAAAGTGTATTTCCCCATCAAAGCTCCTGAACCCAATCATACATGGCATGCTGATATCACGATTGTAAAGACCTTAGACAACGTCAAACATTACGTCTACCTTATCGTCGACAACTACTCCAAGTTTATCATTAATTGGAAAGTGTATTCCAAATGCAACGGTAAACTGCGAACGAAAACGATACGAGCTGCGGTTAAACAAGAGTTTGGTGAAGATATAGAGCGTCATGCCAATCAGATAGACCTTATTGTTGATGGAGGTACAGAAAATAATAACCGAACCGTTGAGCAATTCATTAAAGCTTCTCAGGTTGATATTCACAAGAAGATTGCTCTCAAAGACATTATCCAGTCCAACTCAATGGTCGAAGCCAGTAACAAGATACTCAAGCACCGTTATCTATTTAGAAAACCAATAGCTAACAAAGAACATCTGGTTCAACACCTCAAAGAAGCGGTACATGACTATTGTTATCTACGACCTCATTATGCACTTGGGCCATATACTCCATATGAGGTTCAGTACGATTCAAGACCAGTAATCGATCAGGATATGATTAAAAATGCAGTCAAAGAACGAAGAAAGATCAATCAGATGGATCAATGCGGTTTGAAATGCTAATCAAAGAGCATTAAAAACATCAATTAATAGATCAACTTTCAAATCAAATATATCAGTAAAATTCCTTCCAACCAAAAGTAGATAAACCTAAATGTAACTCACTGTTTATAGAGGTGTTCGTTATATCGAACGGGATATTTTAGGTTTTCCCATGGCTTCAATTATGTGTTGGAATTGAGCCTCTGAGTTATTCTGCTTCTCAATCGTCGTTATTCATGTTCGATGCGGTGGCCCAACGACCAAATTCACCACCTAGTCGAATCTCAGCGTTTTGAGTTTCCTGAAAGAAAACTCAATCCAAAGACAATCAGACAGTCAGTCATCGTCAACCTCTTCAAACAAGGATGGGATGTCAAAGACGTGCAACTCTTTGCTGAACATGGGTTTCCGAGCACAACGGAACGATATAAACCACAAGATTTATCGGAGCTAAAAGATGCTGTTGAGCGTTGGCATGTGTGGTAATTGACTAGTTAAGTGTAGCTATTGTTTGGTTTGTTGTCAAAGTGGATTTTTAAGATAAGAAAAAGCTCCATTTATGTTGAATATTTTTAAAGAGTCTTGGCAAGAATTAGATCATAAAATCAATGAACTGGAAAACGGAATTAATTATGCAACAGGTTTGTTGGGTTCTTATGACCGAAACAACTGGGAGAGGATTTTCAATACATGTAAAGAAATTCATCAAGATTTTAAAAGTATACGATATCCTACCAAACTAGAAAGAGATTCTGCATGGCAAAGGTTTTTCAATCTTAGAAATTCTGCATATGTCGAAAGTAACAAACTAAGAGAACAGGATTCAAGGATAGAGAGAGATGACTTATACGGTCGTTTAAATTCGTTGGAATATGACTGGTTTTCAGATTTTTTAGTTGGACACTTTCTTTCATTTGGGATCATGAAAACTCGAGCAGAAGAAATGAAATGGGCAGGTAAAAAATTAAAGGAAGTAGGTCAATATTTTTCAACAGTAAAATATAGAATGACCAAAGAGCATAAGGCCGAAGTGTTTCAACGAATTGTAAAAATTCGTGAGACACATGATGCCTTTTGGTCTCAATACAAAGAAAGATCACAGGAAGAATATAGAAAGAGAAAAGAACAAAATCAGCAAGTATGGGAAGAAAAGCAACGTGCTTGGGAGGAAAAAAAAGAACAAAGCAGTAGGATCAGAGATAAGATTGAAAGCAACTTAGAGGGAAATAAAGAAAAATTGAAAAAAGCAATAAATGCCCTTGATAGATGCCAAGATAGTAGAGGTAATCTTCAGGACAAAATATACGAATCTTATAGTGATAATTGGAAATCAAAAGCTGAAGGGTGGCTTGATGAATTGGATGATAAGATTGGAGATATTGAATCGAGTATCAACCGAATCAAGGACTGGATTGCTGAAGACAAAAACAAATTAGACAATTGGGATTAGCTATTGACAATAGAGTCCATTCGTGATAGGATTATCACAGATATAGTTTAATGGTTTACCTAAGCGTGATTAGAGGTAACACCTTTGGGTAACCTATTAAACAATTACAAATGAATATTACTGTTATTGAAGTACCGAATCCTCAAATCAAACATTTTTCATTGGGCCAACACAGTTCCAACGCTTTTCAAATCATTCAGGAACTTAAATCGTTAGAAGGAGTTGTTAGTATTTGCGTTCAAAATGAAAAAATTCGTATTGAAAAAAGTCCTTGTATACCTTGGATCAACCTTGAAAAACGTATTTGCAAAACTATTTCTAGAAATAGTGCTTACACGATTTTTCGTTCACAAGAATCAGAAGAAGAAATTCAACGAGAAGCTGAATCCTATTATTTGAAAATCAGTACAGAGCTTGATGAATTAAAAATTTTAGTTAAAGAATGAGTATACAATGATACAATTAGATAAAAAGAAGCTTAAAAGCTTCTTTTTTGAATTCCATAACACCAAAGGAGGAAGACGGTTTTTAGGCATTTTGCAAAACCTAGCCATTGGGTGCATGGTTTGGGTCAATTAGTCTGGATTTTGCACCTTGACAAAGTAACCCTTTCTATCAAAGCAGGAACCAATACGAACTCCCGAATCTTGCCACTTGAAACGAAACAAATCTTGTTTCTTGATCGATACTTGAATCTGGAGCGACCTAAGTTGATAAAGCATTGGATTTATTTAGGAAATCGTCTTTTAATAGGGAAACTCGGAAGCCACATAACCAACGACCAAATTCACTACTTAGTCGAATCTCAGCGTTCTGAGTTTCTTGAAAGAAAACTTAATCCCAAGACAATCAGGCAGTCAGTCATAGTCAATTTGTTTAAACAGGGTTGGGATGTCAAAGACGTGAAACTCTTTGCAGGGCATGGGTTTTCGAGTACAACGGAACCATACAAATCACAAGAGATGTTAAGGTTTAAGGCAGTGGTTTAACCGTGGCATGTGTAGTAGTTAATTAGTCAGGTTTGACTATTGTAATACTATTGGATTTTTTTTAAACTTGGCTTTGGTTTCAAGGGAACTTAATGTCGCAACAGAGTGTTTATTAAGGTATTATGTTGAATCAATTGAGAAGGCTGAAAATCCAGTTATAATTGAGTAGGTGAACAATTTTTTTTACAATGAGAAGAATAAAATTAATATTAATAATCATTGGGATTAGTACAATTTTGCTTTCTTGTTCATCGCCCATGAACAATAGATACAACGATAAAACTGCAAAAGAAGATATTGATGCTATTGAAGAGAAATTGGATTCAACAGACCTTCAATTGTTAGTGGGGACTATGTTCAGGTTAAAGCTTCAAGATAAAAATTTGGAAGATATGACTTACTCCGAAATTCTTGTAGATGGTAAAAAATGGAAGGCTGAACAGGATAAAATTGAAGCTGAGCAAAAAGCACTTGCCGAAAGGGCGAAACGAGAAGAAGATGAGAGAACTGCCATGCTTACCAAAAGCATTATCGTTAGCTGCTTTGAAAAGGCATTTGCGGAATATGATTATCAGGAATACATAACATACAAATTTGTTATCCAAAACAAATCCGACAAAGATATAAGAGCTGTAAAAGGTAATATTTCTTTCACAAACTTATTTGACGATGAAATTAAATCATTGAATTTTGTTTATGATCAACTAATTAAGGCAGGAAAAGAAGTTAATTGGAATGCCCAAACTGAATATAACCAATTTATGGATGATGATGTTTTATTAAGAAACAAGGATTTAAAAGATATCAAAATTATTTGGAAACCAGAAAAGATAATATTCGCTGATGGTACTACTTTGGAGTAAAGCACTATCCCTTTAAAAAAGAAAATAATTTAAATATGGCTTCATATAGAATATCAGGTGTTTGGAAGAATACCAACAATGTTATCACACATTATGCTTTTCATACCATCAACAAAAAGTCAACCTCAAGAGCAACTAAAAAGACTAAAAGCGAAGCGGTTAATCTATTAGAATTGAGGGGGAATTCTGCTACCACTTGGGTCTGGAGCTATGTTGATTCTAAGTGGATTGTAGGAGAAACTGTACAGGTGATAAATGGATTAAGTGGAAAATATTTAAGGTCAAATCCTGACAATACAACTACTGATAATTTAGGGCACTTAATTGATTTTGACTGGATTTCTGCTTTATAATAAGGTGTAATTATCGCTCAGTGATTATTTAATTTGAACTAATTTTGGCCCTATAAGGTGGTATAAGTGATAACAGTTAGAACAACTCGAAGCAATGGGATAAAGAATCAAATACTAAGTATTAAGGATATTCTTGATGGTATAGAGATTGAAGGAGAGGATGGTGTAGAACTGAATTTTGAACATTATTCGTTTACACCACCGTTGTTGTCGGTGTTTTTTGCTCAGTTACAAGCTTACGCCAATGTGAGGTTTACTGGAATTCGTGATAATTCATATTTCAGGCATATTAATTTCCCTAACGGTATGATTGTAGATGACGAGGAGAGTTTACCTGTTATTGAGAGATATAAGAGTAAAAACTATCTCCCCATTATTAAGTTTGATTGTGCGACAGATAGAGAGTCATCTTCAATTAGAGAAAAAGTGTTAACCCAGATAAATCAGACAATTAAAAGGATATCGAACGTTCCTACCAACTACTTTTCAGCAATTAGTTATTTTATTTCAGAATTAACGGACAACATTGTAAGTCATTCAAAGGTCCAATGTGGTTGGTTGAGTTTTCAGTACTACCCTGGGGGAAATTACATTGACCTATGTATTGCAGATTCAGGTGTTGGAATATTAAATGCCTATAAGGAGTCAGGAATTGATAGATTAAGTGGTATTTCTACTGACGCTGAAGCAATTCAAAGTGCGATGGATGGTAATTCAATAAAAAACGATATTGAAAGGGGGTTTGGACTTCATACTTCAAGAAATATGTTAGTTGATGGTCTTGGAGGAAGTTTTATGCTTTGGACTGGTGGTGCTATTCTTACGAATAATACAATTATCAACATTGGCACGTCTTTTGACGGTGTTTTAATATTAGTTAGAATACCTTGCAACAATATTTCCAGTGCATTCAACATGCTTAATTTTGTGGGTTAGGTGTTTTATACTTATATTGTAGTAATGATGAAATCCAAATTTTACATATCGCTATTTGAACAAGCAAATGAGCAAGTTAATAATAGAGCATTTGTGAGGAGTTTGTTCAGCTCTAATATTGACAGTGATGTTGTGGTAGATTTTATGAATATTGTTTTTGTTTCCAGATCTGCCCTACATGAGTTTACGGTTCAAAAAAAACGACTTAAGAGTTTTGAGTTGAATATGGAGTTTAAGAATATGAGTGTTAATGTTAGAGAAATGTTGGATAGAGTTTTAGTGACAAATTCTAATCCCCAGAAACAAACAAAACCGATTTCGAAGGTTGTAGAATTTGACGCAGACAACATTGGAAATTTTATTTGTATCTAGAAAATTCTATTTAGACGGATTATCAAAAAAATTAAAGTCAAATTTGTTTAGGTAGACGCGGAAACCCAATAACCAACGACCCAATTCACTTCCTAGTCGAATCTCAGCATTTTCTGTTTCCGGAGAGAAAACTCAATCCAAAGGCGATTCGGCAGTCAGTAATCGTCAATATCTTCAAACGGCACCTAACAGGACACTCAAATGAGGCAATTCTAACCATTGAATCTTTGCAACGCTCAAACCAAAAGAATGTAAACGGAATAAGCTCTGATTAAGAGTGTTCGTTATAACGAACATACTGTTTTACGTTTAGATACAACTTCAATGACCCATCACCATTGAGTTTCAGAGCTTTCTGTTTTGAGATAATCGTTTTACAGGTTCTTGATGTTTGCCCCTCAAACACAAGGAAAGATTGAACGTTATCACAGATCAATGAAGAATGTGGTCAAGTTGGACAATTACTTTAGTCCAGAACAACTGGAACGAAAACTCAACGATTTCGTCTATTATTACAACTATAAACGGTATCACGAATCGTTGCAAAATCTAACTGCAGCTGAGGTTTATTACTGCAAAGCTGAATCAAAATTGAAACAACGAAAAAAGACTAAAACCAGAACCTTAAAAGCAAGAAAAAAGCAGTATCAAAAATTAAAACTAAATTAGCACGAACTCTCACCTAGCTTTTGACCCAAAAGTTCACTTTTCGCTGAAGACATACAGGTTAATGTGTTCGTTAATGTGAACACACCATCTTAGGTTTACCTTCAGCTTCAATCGTCCATTGAGTTCCTCCAGATTTATTCTTTTTCCAGATACTTGATGGTTGTCTTCGAGAAGCATTCAAAGAACACTTCCGCAAAGTAGTTCAGGTTATTGATTCGAGTAAAACCTCATTCAAAGGAGGAATAAAATCCTTATGCTCATTTTTAGAGATCAGAACTCAAACGTATAATTATTGGCAAAGTGTGTCGAAATTTACGTGTCAAAAGTCCATGATAGGTTTGTGCTTAAGAAAAGGACCCAATCACTTTATCATAATTCTGCAATATCGATCAGATGGGTTTGATTTGGATTGGGATAAAGGATAAATTGAAATGTGAACCAACGTTTAGGCTTTCTCATAATAGTATTTACCCTTTGCAGTCATTTGGCAAGTGGTCAGGGTATATTTGAATTAAGTTCAAGGTATAAATGGGAGCCTAAAACCCATATAGATGAATTGCCTCCAAGTGTGTTTCTTACACTTCTCCCACATGTGACAAAACACTTTGCGTTCGGCTTAGAGGTTCATTACGACATGGATATTCAACAAAGAAATTGGCCAGATGTGGGATCTTATAAAATTATTGAGAAAACCAGTGGAATTGGTTTGCAATTGAGATACAGGACCAGAGTAACTGGTTTCTTGAATATACGGGCATGTGTTGGGATCGGTGCTAATAATACCACTAGAGCGTTGAAAACAGATGAAAGTTTAATAAAACTGTATGTTACACCTCCACTCGATCAAGGTAAGGCTTTATACGGATATACATCTCTTGGTGTTGAATGGAAAGTTAATGATCAGTGGAGCGTCACCGCCGATAGGAGCTGGGGATACCAATGGGTGTCACTTGGCTGTATGTATACATTAAATGGAGGCAAGGATGAATAGTCGTTTATTAGTCATGGTATTAAGCGCCTTTGTGCTGACGAGTTGTGGGAAAACAGCCATACCAAAACGAGCTTACCATGAAGGGTGGGAACAGCTTAACACCCAACGGTTAAAGTGGCCTGACAGTTGTTATTTGCATTGGAGACCAGAGCTGTTTCAAGATAGTTTGGAATTGAAGAGGTGTGGTTGTTACAAAGGGTTTGCTAGTGTCGATTTTGACCATTGGAATGTCCTGATGTACTCGGTTCGCTATTATAACATAACTGACCTTAAGGTAGGCGCGTATGTCTATATAAACCATGACATTAAAAAAGTCAGACTTGAAATCGTCGATCGAGTTTCACCCAATAGATCAGGTTTAACGACAAACGGTTATTCCGAGGTTGCACGTCACAATCTTGTCATACCCAATGTGCCATTGGGGTATGAAATTGAGTTGACTCGGAGGTGATTTGGGGGGAACCTAACAGGACCCTCGAATAAAGCAATTCTATCCGTTGAGTCTTTGCGAACGAGCAAACCAAATGAACGTAACTGGGAAACGGTTATTTTACTATGTTCGTTATAACAAACATAGTATATATGCCTTTACTAACTCATCACTACTGAGGTTCTGGGTTATTCTTGGTTCATATCATTATCTTTTAGGGTCTTCATGGTCGCCTGGTCGAAAGTAACATCGTCCAGTGAGAGGTTTTAGCTGAATCAATTTTAACCCGATGAAACCAAAAGAACAATTTCAGAAAACAGGTAATAAGTTTAGCAAGTGGGTGTCCAAAATAAATTCACTAGAAGTGGTGATGTACGGCTAGAAACTAAACATCATATTTGGGACGTATTTCGAGATTGGTTGAAACTCCAATGGTTTATTACCAACATTTGAATAATAATTAATGTGAATTGACGAAAACGACATAACGGTGAACGGTTTTTTACCGACAGATGTAATACATGATCCCCAAAAGGTTTCAAAAACACCTAACTTTATCCAATGAAGAACATTGCCTTATTATTAACTCTGGTGTCCCTTTTTATTGTGACGGGCTGTGACGACGATGACAAAAAACAAAATTGGACACGTTATGTCTATCTCAACGAGGCTAAAGACTATATATACTTTAAAACAGGTACATGGTGGGTATATAAAAAGGTGCCGGGGGGGCAGCTTGATACAATATATCTCAAATATAGTTTGTTAGACACAGCGATAACAACTTATGAAAATAAGACGATGTACTATGAGCACGTAATTACCTCCAGTAAAAGTAAGCTGGACAATTATACGTATGATT
>CAYZWM010000129.1:0-11517 GCA_964482155.1 uncultured Chitinophagaceae bacterium
GGTTGCTGTAGGCTGTGTTGTTCTCGCCGCCGTAGTCGTTCTCGATGGACTCGATGTTCGTGTGCGAGTAGGTGTTGTCCGTGTTCTGGAAGGTGTTGTGCTTCGTGATGGACTCACCGTTCTGCTCGGAGACGTCGTCGTTCTCGACGGACTCGATGTTCGGGTTCGAGTGGGTGTTGTCCGTGTTCTGGAAGGCGTTGTGCTTCGCGATGGGCTCACCGTTCTACTCGGAGACGTAGTCGTTCTCGATGGACTTGATGTTCGTGTTCGAGTGGGTGCCGTCGTTGTTCGTGAAGGCGCCGTATACGTACCAGACGACGAACTGCCTTGTGTTGCAGCAGAGCTTCGGCTAGGCGATGAACTTCGCGGTGTCGTTGTACTTCTTTTGGTTTCTCCAGTGGTCGATATTGTTCCACTTCCTTGTGAAGGCGATTGAGAATTTGTAAGTCGAGGTGTTCTCGACCCAACGGTACCTGTTGGTCCCTGGCTCGGAGTGGTACCTGACGTTCCAGATCGAGGTGTTCGAACACCTCCTCCGGTCGAGTTTGTACTCCCTGAACTCAGTCCGGTACTAGATCCTGTATTCATCTCTTGCTGAGACGCAACCCCACCTCTACCTTGTACTCCACCTGTTCCTTGTGGAATTTCCATCTTTCCTGAGCTTCGAACCTTAACTTGTTCTTGTCTTCCTCGTGTTGGTGTATTTGTACGAATGGTTTGTCGTGGTCTATTCTGACTTCCCGAACGGTTGGTTACCACTGTACCGCCAGAAGAATTGCTTCCACCAATATATCCTCCTCCTGAATTCGTCCTGTTCCATCGATTTCTATTCCACCGATTTCCGCCATAGTTCCAGGTATTGTAATTGTTATACGGATAATTATATCCATATCCTCCATAACCACCATTTCCAAATCCACCATTTCCAAATCCACCGTATCCACAACCTCCGTATCCATACGAAGAGTATCCCCAACCACTTGAGTACCCGTAGTTATACGGATTTCCATAGCCATAACCTTGAGATGGAAAGCACGACCAACCTCCATACCAGCTGGAGTTATACCCTCCGTACCAGCCAAATCTAGATGAATAACCCATATATACATTGGGTCTATTCCAGTTGTTGTATCTGTTATACCGATATGGGTTTCTCCATGAATTTCCGTAAAAACCCCATCCCCCGTTACTGTAAGGACCGTAGTTGTAATATGGATCGTAGTTATCCCATCGACTGTAATTTCTGTATCGCATTCTTGAATATCTAGAACCACCATTGTCTAAACCATCGTAATAGCCATCACTGTATCCATCCGAGTAATAATCGTCATCCGTTCCGTTTAACCGGTTGAAATGATCTTCATAAGAGAATCCACTTGCAGCATACCCATCCTCATCAGCATATACCTTATCGGTTTCATTTGAAGTTCCAGGTTCCGAATAAACGTTCTCAGTCTCATCCGTATATGTGTCTGTTTTTGTATATTCAACATCTACTTTATTAGACTCGTTATTGTAGATTTCCACCTCTTTATTGTTAGAAATTTCGTTGGAATGTTCGTTTACCTTTTCGTCGCCTGGTGTATAATAAACATCATCAAATTGCACCGAAGAAGTGTCGCTAGTGCCTTGTAATGAGGCGCATGACGTTAAAAGTATTCCTGCTGTTATTAGACTTAATATGGTTTTCATAGGCAATGCAAATTAATCAATTCATATAATTGAGAGAAGCTCTAACTTTGCCTCCTCGTATATAATAAAAGCAAAGAGCATTCCAATTTAATATAAGCATGGCATTCGAAAAAGTAACACGTGAAGAAGACTACTCTAAATGGTACAATAATTTAGTAAAAAATGCAGATTTAGCAGAGCACTCTGGAGTTAAGGGGTGTATGGTCATCAAACCGTATGGTTATGCCATCTGGGAAAAAATGCAACAGGAGCTTGATCGAATGTTCAAAGCAACCGGTCACTCGAATGCTTATTTTCCGTTGTTTGTTCCCAAAAGTCTTTTTGAAGCTGAAGAAAAAAACGCGAAAGGGTTTGCGAAAGAATGTGCCATAGTAACGCACTACCGCCTCAAAACGGACCCGAATGACTCTACGAAACTGATTGTTGACCCAGACTCCAAATTGGAAGAAGAATTGATCGTTCGACCGACGAGTGAAGCGATCATTTGGAGTACGTATAAAGGTTGGATTCAATCGTATAGAGACTTACCTATATTAATTAACCAGTGGGCAAATGTAGTGCGGTGGGAAATGAAGACTCGATTGTTTTTGAGAACGACCGAATTCTTATGGCAGGAAGGACATACAGCACATGCTACAAAAGGTGAAGCAATGGATGAAACCGTTCAAATGATAAACATCTATGCCGATTTTGCGGAACGGTTTATGGCCATTCCTGTGGTACGAGGCGTAAAAACAGAAAATGAACGATTTGCTGGTGCAGAAGACACCTATTGCATAGAAGGATTGATGCAAGATGGTAAAGCGTTGCAAATGGGGACCTCTCACTTTTTAGGGCAAAACTTCGCCAAAGCCTTTGATGTTAAATACACCACCAAAGAAGGGAAATCTGAACTCGTTTGGGCGTCCAGTTGGGGCGTTTCTACACGTTTAATGGGAGCACTGGTAATGACCCACAGCGATGACGAGGGATTAATTCTCCCGCCCAATTTGGCACCGATCCAGGTTGTAATAGTACCCATATACAGAGGTGAGGAGCAATTGAAAATCATTTCCGAAAAAGCATTAGAAATCAAAGCCTCACTTGAAAAACTGGGCATATCTGTCAAGTTCGACGATAGGGACACACATAAACCGGGTTGGAAATTTGCTGAATGGGAACTCAAAGGGGTACCGGTTCGAATTGCAATGGGGCCTAGAGATTTAGAAAATGGTACGGTTGAAGTTGCCCGAAGAGACACCAAGGAGAAAGAAGTTTTACAAATGGAAGACATCGCCAATAAGATAGAACACTTATTGGAGTCCATTCAAAAGAATCTATACCTCAAAGCAGAGACGTATCGAGACGACCACATTACCAACGTCAATACCTGGGATGAGTTTAAGGACGTACTCGAAAACAAAACTGGATTTATCTCAGCGCATTGGGATGGTACAGGCGACACGGAAGAAAAAATCAAACAAGAAACCAAAGCGACAATTCGTTGTATCCCACTCTCTGTTAAAGAAGAAGATGGTTTATGTGTTTATTCGGGCAAACCATCTAAAATGCGAGTCCTTTTTGCGAAAGCATACTAGAAGTATCGGTATTTTTTTGTATCTTATGGCCATGGACAATTTTGTACTTCTTAAAACATTTTTCACTGGAATAGATGCCCACAATGCGAAGAACCATTTAGACAATGGTGGTGTTTTTTCACAAATTATTGGTGAGATCAATGCCACAAGCTACAATGTGTTTACTCAGAGTAACGGAGGCATTCGACTTTTTGTACATAAAGATGATTTCGAAAATGCTACTGAAATTTTAGGCCAGGCTTAAAAAGCCGCTACCTTCGTGTTGTGAACGCTACATTGATTGATGCAAAAAATTATGTCTCGGGATTAACCCCGAAGAAAATCCGGAATATGGGCCGGGTGCTTGGGAGTTATTATCGATCTCGACTGATCAAAAAAAATCACCATAAAGGCCTTCCAATTGCCATTAGTATAGAACCGACGACATCGTGTAATTTGAGATGTCCTCAATGCCCAAGTGGTCTTCGTGAGTTTACAAGAGATACAGGTATGTTGCAACCCAATCTTAATCAAAAAATTATTGATGAGCTTAAAGGTCACCTAACCTATATCACGTACTATTTTCAGGGAGAGCCCTATCTCAATCCAAACTTCCTTGATATGGTGAGCTATGCCAGTGCAAATAACATTTATACGGCAACCAGTACCAATGCCCATTACTTAAGTCCTGAGAATTGTCAAAAAACCATTAATTCGGGTTTAAAACGACTGATCATTTCGTTGGATGGTACGACTCAGGATACGTATGATAAATACAGAATTGGTGGAAACCTAAACAAGGTGCTTGAAGGCACCAAAAACCTAATGGAAGCCAAGCGAAAAGCGGGAAAAGGCCCGTATGTC
The DNA here is from genome assembly GCA_964482155.1 of uncultured Chitinophagaceae bacterium. Classification (GTDB taxonomy): domain Bacteria; phylum Bacteroidota; class Bacteroidia; order NS11-12g; family UBA9320; genus UBA987. Next base: position 4,113 of record CAYZWM010000129.1, read on the forward strand.
ATATGGCAATTTATTGTTTTTGGGCATAATGAACACCAAATCAAAGATATGCGTGCCTTGGCTAAGGAATATGGTGTAGACAATCTGGTTATAAAAACGGCTCAGATTTATGACTTTGAATCGAATTTAGACTTGTTACCGAGCAATGAAAAATATGCCCGATATGAAAATAAGAGTGGTAAAATTCAAATCAAGAACAAATTACTGAATCACTGTTGGCGACTTTGGCATAATTGTGTCATAACTTGGGATGGAAAAGTTACCCCATGTTGCTTCGATAAAGACGCTACACATCAGTTCGGTGATATGACCAAAACCACCTTCTCTGAAATATGGTCTAGCAGAGAGTACAACTCGTTCCGCCAACTTGTTTTAAAGTCAAGAAAAAACATCGACATCTGCCAAAATTGCACAGAGGGAACAAAGATTTGGGCTTGACCCGTAACGTGCAGATTGTCAAAATTTTAAAAATAAAATCAAAGTTTTTTTTTATTTCTACAAGAACGCTTAATATTGTTGTGTGAGATTGGTATGACATTCCATACTAATCCATATGTAAAACTTTATTGAGAAAACTTAAAAACAATGAATAGAAAAATCTTTGTTTCATGTGCTGTAATGGCACTTTCTATGTTGGGAATAGGTGAGGCGGTTGCCCAAAATTACTTACACAAATTCGGTTTTGAAATTAGCGCAGGACTGCGAGAATATGGAGGTGATAGAGGTACGCGTTATTTCCTGGCCGAAAAACCTGAGTACCATGCAATTGGGGGTTCCTTTGGATATTACATTAACTCATCTTTCGACGCGACCGTATACGGTTCAGTTGGAACGTTGGGACATAGAGACGACAGTTATCCTAGAAAATTGGGATTTACAGCATCAGTTACAGACTTGATGTTGGGTTTACGGTACAAATTAGCCAACGGTTCACTCATGAGTCAAGAGAGCAGAGTCAAACCCTACCTTCAAGCAGGTTGGGGTGGAATGCAGTCTATCTCAAAAATCATTCATGAGCAAGAAGGCTATGCGACCAACTTTACGAATAACAGAACCTGGATTGCAGCACATTTTAGTGCAGGTGGTGGTGTTCGAATTGCATTAACAGACATGATTGACTTATCGTTACAGTCTATGTACAACTACACGTACGACGACAACTACGATGGCTTGCCATTCTCGTTGAGCAAGGTTCGATTAAATGCACTTCACGATGCCTATCTTTATCACACGGCTGGTTTGGTGTTTAACTTTGGTGACAACGATGCAATCTATGACTTCAAGCATGACGACGATGTTCCACCAGAACTTGTTAAGAAAGTCAATTTAGCAGCGAAAAACATCCATTTCGAAACAGCTAGTGCAACCATTAAGGGAGCAAGCTTCTCTGATTTGGATTCGATTGTAAATATTTTACTTGACAACCCAACCCTTAATGTTTATGTTGAAGGACATACAGATAATGTGGGTGCTGACGACGACAATTTAACATTGAGTCAACAACGTGCAGACGCCGTTAAAGCTTACCTGGTAAGTAAAGGCGTTGACGCCACGAGACTTGATGCTAAAGGGTATGGAGAAACTCAACCAATTGCTGACAATGGCACTCCCGAAGGAAGAGCCTTAAACAGACGAGTTGAAGTGAAACTTTACTACAGAAAATAAAATTTAAATAAAAAATATAAAAGGCTATCCAGTGGATAGCCTTTTTTTTATGATCAAAATTTCCTCCTGATTAATAGATTAACAGAGGGCAAATCGTACCACCCTCCCATTCGAAAGTAGTTCTGCGATTGTCGGATTAGTCAGGTCAAAATGACCATACTATTTGTATTGGTTTTGAAATTGACCTAAGAAAATGGAATGGATGCAAAGCCGGTCTGGAATGCGTTCACTTGCGTTTAGGAAGCCTCCACATTGGCATTTTTTCCCTGGACAAAGATATGACAGTCAATAGTGTACGACAGCTATCCCATACTTATTGTGAAATAATATGAACCACTTACTGTCGGATTGTTTTAAATCGTTAAATCATTTTTTCTAATTCCCCAATTTCATCCCGGTATCTAGCGGCTTCAATAAAGTCCAATTGCTTTGCAGCCTTCTGCATTGCTTTTCGGTTGGTTTCGATGGCCTTTTTTAACTCATCTTTCGACATGTACTTGTAAATAGGGTCGGCGGCTAATGCGACTTCCGTATGTTGATCATACCTTCCATCTTTGTTCGTACGTCTATCTCCTACGGATTTTTGCTCTAGGATAGTCTCTATACTTTTCTGAATGGTTGTTGGAGTAATGTTGTGTTTTGTATTGTACGCCTTTTGTATTTCTCGTCTTCGGTTATTCTCACGAATCGTTTTATCCATTGAGTCGGTAACTCGATCAGCATACATTATTACCCTGCCGTTCTGGTTTCTAGAAGCCCTTCCGATGGTTTGTGTGAGTGATCTATGAGACCTCAGGAATCCTTCCTTGTCAGCGTCCAAAATGGCAACCAGTGTCACTTCAGGAAGATCAAGTCCTTCTCTCAACAGGTTTACACCTACAAGCACGTCAAAAATTCCAAGTCTCAGGTTCCGTAGAATTTCAACCCGGTCTAATGTCTTCACCTCCGAATGGATATAGGTGCTTTTGATGTTTAATCGCTGAAGATATTTGTCTAGTTCTTCAGCCATCCGTTTGGTCAACGTGGTTACCAGGACTCGAGCACCTTTCTTTACCTCATTGTCAATTTCATCCAGCAAGTCGTCCACCTGATTTCCAAGTGGTCGAACTTCAATTACGGGGTCCAGTAAACCCGTTGGCCGAATCAATTGTTCAACGATTACACCTTCTGACTCCATAATTTCGTAATCTGCGGGTGTCGCACTTACGTATACCACCTGGTTCACTATAGATTCGAATTCGTCAAACTTCAACGGCCGGTTATCCATTGCGGCAGGCAAACGAAATCCATAATCGACCAGATTTATTTTTCGGGATCGGTCACCTCCATACATTGCACGGACCTGAGGTAAGGTCACATGGCTTTCGTCAACAATTAATAAAAAGTCATCTTGAAAATAATCCATCAGGCAGAATGGTCTGGTCCCAGGTTTTCGGTCATCCATATACCGACTGTAGTTTTCAATTCCGCTGCAATAACCCAATTCGCGAATCATTTCAAGGTCGTAGGTCGTTCGTTCTTCAATCCGTTTTGCCTCAAGGGGTTTTTCGTTTGCCTTAAAATATTCCACCTGCTTAACCATATCATCCTGAATATGTCGAATCGCACTTGTCATTCGCTCGCGTGGCGTAACCCACAAATTAGCGGGAAAAATTGCGGCATCAACGAGATCTTCAAGGGATTTGCCGGTTGGCGGATCAATTGTGGTCAGTTCTTCTATTTCATTTCCAAAAAAAGTAACACGCAACGCATGGTCGTCGTATGCCAGATAAATATCCACGTTGTCTCCTTTCACCCGAAATGTCCCCCGTTTAAATTCTGCCGTTGTACGACTGTATAAACTTTCTACTAACGAGTACAACAGCGTGTTCCTACTCATTTTTTGCCCTACTTTTAAGCGAATAATACTGGTTTCAAAATCCCCAGGATTTCCCGCTCCATAGATGCAACTTACGGATGCCAAAACAATAACATCACGACGGCCACTTAATAACGAAGACGTTGTGCTTAACCTGAGTTTCTCAATTTCGTCATTAATCTGCAGGTCTTTTTCAATATACGTATTGGTGGTAGGTAGAAATGCTTCGGGTTGATAGTAATCGTAATAGGATACAAAATATTCTACTGCACTCTCCGGAAAGAACTGTTTAAACTCACCATAAAGTTGTGCAACCAGAGTTTTGTTGTGACTTATTATTAAGGTCGGCCGCTGTACATTTTGAATGACATTGGCCATAGTAAACGTCTTACCTGAGCCTGTAACCCCAAGAAGGGTTTGACTCTTCAATCCGTTTCGTAAACCTTCTGTTATTTCTTTTATTGCACCCGGTTGATCCCCTTTCGGTTCAAAATTTGATTGAAGTTTAAATGGCATTTGACAAAAATAACACCCGCCGGTACTATTCGGTTTTACTTTCTCAAAAGAGCGAGAATTTCTTCTGCAATTTTGCGATCATTTGACAAGCGTGGAACCTTGTGCTGCCCGCCAAGTTTCCCCCGTTGTTTCATCCATTCATAAAAGGTTCCATCTCTGCACACTTTAATTTCAGGAAGGGTTAATGCTAAATTTCCAACTCGTTTGGCTTCATAATCGGAATTGACACTTTTCAAAAGTTCATCCAATTCGAACTGAAATTCTTCAAGGTTTTCCGGATGCCGTTCAAACTCGATAAACCATTGATGTGATCCTGCTTTCCCATTTTTAAGGTACAACGGCGCCGCCGTATAATCCCGAATGGAGGCGTTGGTTCGATTACATGCCTCGGTTAAGGCTTTTTCTGCATTGTCGATCATCAACTCTTCTCCAAAAGCATTAATGAATAGTTTCGTTCTTCCGGTAATTCTAAACCGAAATGGGTCGAGACTGGTAAACATGATTGTGTCTCCGACCATATATCTCCATAATCCGGCATTGGTAGAAATGATCAAGGCGTAATTTTTTTCCAATTCCACTTCTTCAAGTGTACACGTTTTGGGCTCCTGTTTACCATATTCCGACATCGGCATAAACTCATAGTAGATACCGTAGTCCATCATAAGCAACATATCACCAGAAGCCTTCAAACTGTCTTGAACACCAAAAAAACCTTCTGATGCATTGTATGTTTCCAGATAGTTCATAGATCCTGTTGGAATCAACTTTCCAAACGGTTTTCTATACGGGTCAAATCCAACCCCTCCGTGCATATACAACTCTAAGTTCGGCCAAATATCCAAAATATTGTCGGTCTGTTTCAATTCAAGTAACCGGTTAATCAATATCATAGTCCAGGTCGGAACCCCAGATATACTGGTCACATCTACGTTCATTGTCGATTGTGCCATTTTTTCCATTTTGGTTTCCCAATTTGGCATCAATGCGATTTCAGATTTTGGCGTCCTCAGCAAATTCACCCAAAATGGGAGATTGTTCATCATTACAGCAGATAAGTCCCCATAATATGAATCCCCATCCAATCTATTCACTTCATGGCTTCCGCCAATCATTAAACTTTTTCCTTCAAATATTTTAGTTCCTGGATTGTTGTGGCAATAGATCGTCATTAAATCTCTGGCCCCTTTAAACTGGCACTCCTCTAATGCTTCGAAACTCACCGGAATAAACTTGCTCTTATCTGACGTTGTACCCGAAGACTTTGCAAACCATTTTATTTCAGTTGGCCAAAGAACCTTTTGCTCCCCACGCATGATTCGTTCGATATACGGTTTTAGGCTCTCATAATTTTGGAGGGGTACGTTATGCCGAAAATCATCCGTATTTCTTAAGGAATCAAACCCATATTCCCTGCCAAATTTTGTCCGTTCTCCTTGACTAATAAGACGTTTCCACCAATCTTGTTGGATCTCCACAGGGTGTTCAATACAGTATTGAACCTGCTGAATACGTTTCTTAAAGTACCACGATATGACTGAATTGAACAGCATATTGTAAATGTAATATTTGCGTCATACAAAACCTAAACTAAAATAATTTGAAACTTTTCAGAATTCGTGTGTCCATTTATTATACCAATACAGTATATTTGGTAGCTTTTCATGTCCACAACAATCCCAAATTGTACGCATTGGCATGAAAGGGAAAAGTAGTATTTAGCAAGAAAAAAAAATTTATGAAAAACAGATTTACAATTTTAAAACGAGTGACATCGGGCTTAAACCGAGTCACTTTACTGTTGGCTGCAGTATTGTTTTCTGGTGTATCATTTGCCCAAACGTATTGCACTGCGTCTCACACCGCAGGTAATTGTTCCAATTGGCGTATGTACATTGGATCCGTTCAGGTGAATCAAGGGTCTACTGTTCTTTACAGTAAATCCAATGATGGATGTAACACCACATCACCTAATTATTCAATTCTCACTACCTCTTCTTCATTTACGTTGAATGGCGGTGGAAAGTACTCTATTACCATTGGTAGTGGAACGACTTATGGAACCCAAATTGGTGTTTGGCTTGACCTTAACGGCGATGGCGATTTCAGCGACGCTGCTGAATGGCTTTCCAAAGGATGGGGAACCATGTCTGCAAACAGTACCAACACCTACAATTTCGTAGTTCCATGTAACGGCCTTAAAGCGGGTGTTACAAGGATGAGGATACGAACAGACTATGAATTTTCTGTCACGATGGGAGCAGGTTCTTCCTGTAGTAACTTTAATTATGGTGAAACAGAAGATTACACCATTACTTTAGGAACTTCAAGTTCGTTGGCGGCAGGTTTCTTTATGGTTGATACAGCGTTTGTAAAAACCAAGGTGCGATTCGTGAACAATAACCAATCCGGTTATATTTATCACGGATATGACGTAGGAGATGACGGTTCAGTAGAATACGTTTCTACAAACGCAACTCACAAGTTCAGTACAGTTGGTAAGCACTGTGTACGTTTAACATCTGAAAATTGCCTGGGTAGAGATTCTATCCTTAAGTGTGTTCAGGTTGTTAACCCACAAGCTCCACCAGTTGCAGATTTCGTATCGAATGCAAACAAAATTGAGTTGTACAACGTATTCCAATTGACAGACCTTTCTACGAATGGTGCAATTTATTGGGAATGGTTTATGTATCGACAAGCGGACTCAACGAATTCTCGAATTGATATCACCTCAGGTGGTACCGATGCAGACCAAAACCCAGAAGTGTTTACGGCTAAAAATATTCCGGGTTTCCCAGATGTAGGGAAATGGTGTGTTGGACTTACCTCCTCAAACGATATTGGATCTTCAGTAACTGTAATAAAGTGCAACTATATAGAAGTAATTAAAGGTTGTGACGTAGAAATGGGTCCTGGTACATTGACATCAATCCCTGGAAACGTAATTACATGTACAGCGGGTACCTTAGTTAGTAAAGGTGACGGTACTGGAAATTATTCCAAAAACGAAAGTGGACTAGATGCACTAGTTGCTCCTTGTGGTGCGACAAGCATTACATTTACGTTTGATAAGTGGAAAGTTAAGGCTGGTGTAAACTTAAAGGTGTATGATGGCGCGGATGCGTTAGGTACTCCTTTGCACACCAATGTTGGCTTTACCGACAAAGACGTTCCTACTGCTGCATTGGTAGCAAAATCAGGAGCGTTGTACTTCCTATGGAGTTCAGGTTCACAAACCGATGAAGGTTTCTTAGGACACTGGACATCTACTATTGGTACTCAAGCGGCTCCTATTGCCGACTTTGATGCTGCAGATACGATGTATAATGCAGTTTGGAACGACTTTACGAATTCATTTCAATATGC
>CAYZWM010000130.1:0-11467 GCA_964482155.1 uncultured Chitinophagaceae bacterium
AAGCGTAATGTATTCAGCACGTAACTCTTTAATCTCAGATTTGATCCTTTCGGATTTTCTGTGTTTTTTGTCCGATTGGTGCGAGTTGTAGATATACGGAATGGCCAAAATTCCGATGAACACAATCAGGCCTAGAATTTGAGACGTTGTTAATTCTTTTAGCGAGAAACCATTGGATGTGCTAGATGCCTCTTGTTTAGGTGATATGTCTTTTTGAACACTCATAACTTTTCAGCAATTCTTAATTTGGCACTACGTGATCTTGGATTGTCGATCAATTCCTGATCACTGGGTGTAATAGGTTTTCTGCTTATGAGCTTGAATGGCCTGGAGGTTCGTCCAAAAGGGTCAGTTTCCACATTACCTTCAAAATTTCCAGACTGCATAAAGGTTTTGACCAAACGATCTTCGAGGCTGTGGTACGACATAACGACCAATCGACCACCCGGCTTTAGAACGTCTAGGCTTTGTTCGAGGAAACGCCGTAAGGCGCCTAGCTCATCATTTACCTCAATACGAATAGCCTGGAATAACTGAGCTAACTCCCTGTTTCGCTGTTTTGGAATCGTAAACTCCTCCATAAGGTCTGCCAATGCACCGGTCGTTGTAATCGATTGGCCTTTTCGAACGGCTACAATTTTATTGGCCAGTCTCCAGGCGTATTTTATTTCGCCGTAGAGTTTGAATATCTGACTGAGGTCTTCTACCGAATATTGATTTACAACGTACTGAGCGTCAAGCTCTTGTTTCTGGTTCATGCGCATGTCCAGGTCGGCGTCGTATCGAAAAGAAAATCCACGATCTCCTTCGTTTATTTGGTGGGATGAAACGCCCAGATCAGCTAGAATGCCGTCAACCTTCGAAACTTCATAATAGTTCAGAAAGTTTTTGATGAATTGAAAGTTGTGATTTATAAAAACGAGATTATCGGCATCTTGTATAGAATTTGCTGCGTCATCGTCCTGGTCAAACGCAAATAGCTTTCCGTTTGGAATTTGACTAAGAATGGCATTTGAATGTCCACCGCCACCGTAGGTTGCATCCACATATAGGCCGTCAGTCTTAAGTCCCAAGCCTTCAAGGCACTCAGGAAGCATTACGGGTATGTGATATTTATTCTTCTCCGTCAAAATCATCGCCCATTACTTCTTCTGCTAAATCGGCGTAGTCATCTGGATCCATTTCCATCTGTTCATCGTACACCTTCTTAGACCATATTTCAATCTTATTTTCATATGCATAGAACACGACTTCAGAGTCGATTTCTGCGTATGCACAAAGTTTTTTGGGTAATAGTATTCGTGAAGCAGAGTCAATCTTAATTTCGGTAGCTCCGCTGTTAAATAGTCGTTTGAATCTTCTGTCGGTTCGCTTAAAGTCGCTGAGTTTGCTGAGTTTTTTCGTTTCGCCCTCCCAGTCCTTTCGTGTAAAGAGTGTAAGACACTTGTCGAAGCCTCGGTTAATCACCATTCGGGTAAGGGCGTCTTTGGGAATCTGACGTTTTAGACCGGCAGGCACAATGGTCCGACCCTTGTCGTCCACCTTACACTCATATTCACCGATATACCCTGACATGCTTCTATTTTTATAAATCGATGTAAAATTATCACAGTTTGTCCCACTTTCTACCACTTTCTCCCACTTTTTTCCAATAAATGTTTCCACAATGGTCTTAATCGTCTGATTTTCTGTATTTTGAAGGGTGGGGGAGTATGCTGGGTCACGAGAATTTGACACCCCTTAATCCACGGTTTACCTCCATAATTGACGGTACGTGGTAAGAAATGGGAGAAATTATTGTAGCAAAAAGGCATTTCTGTTGCATTGAAATGGCCTAAGTTTGCAACTCGGAAATGGCGGAGGAAACAACAGAAAAGTTAAGGTGGACAGTCGTCTATGTAATGTCTCGCCAGGAGAAAAAAGTCGCCCATAGGTTGGCTCAACTCGGCATCGAAAACTACCTGCCCATTGCTAAAAAATTAAGCCAGTGGTCTGATCGTAAAAAGTGGGTCGATTTTCCCATGTTTAATGGGTATCTCTTCGTTCGCCCTACAGCTCATCAAAAGCAAGAGGTTCTTGAAGTAAACGGTGTCGTAAACTATCTTCGTTTTGAAAAAAAGTTGGCGATTGTTAAAGATAGAGAGATCAACATTATTCGTACCGTTGAGCGTGAAGGCTACTTTGCCGAAACCATATTGAATCCAACGGATTTCACAGAAGGAGATCAAGTACTTGTTGTAGAAGGACCCTTAAAAGGCGTTACGGTGGATTTGGTCAGAAAGAACAATGAGAAAATATTCCTGGTTTCGTTTGACACTCTTGGTCAAAGCATAAAAATCAATATTCCCTTCGAATTTATTGGTAAACTTAAACCAGGTTGAAGACTTCTAATTGTCTTCAGTCCTTGCTTCTCTTCTAGTTCAATAAGGTGATCCGCCTTGTCATTCTCTAATTAAGAATAAGTCGTCATTTCTTTAAAAAACCAGCCCAACGGAGAAGTAACCCTGCACAAGATTAAAATCAATTATACGGTTAAGCATTGGCCCAAGTATAACATACTTGCCAAACAGATCATCATCGATGCCGTCATCATATTGGTTATTTATTTCAGCCGGAAGAGAGTAGCCTACACTCGATCCAAGGTCTATCAGAATGCGATCATAAAGAATTCTATGAATTCCAATGGACGCGCTTCCATTAATTAATGCATAGGTGTTGGATATCTCTGACACGCTCCTTAAGTTTAACTTATGTTTAGACGAACTACACATGGGATGTAGGCAATAATCAAATAGAACTTGATCATTTTTTAAGGTGTAATTGGCATAGTCGAGTTTGATGGAGAAATAGAACCCCAGAGGAGCTAAACCGCCAATGCTTCGAAAATGGAATTTCATTTTTGTCCCAATGGTTCTTCCTGAAATGGAAGGCGTACCATAGGCCTCAAGAATCTCCCCAGCAGCTTCTTTTGAATTGAAAAATCGACCTCCGTATTCCATAGATGTTTTCATTGAACCATAGAGTACCTCCATCGTCATTCGGTTTGATAAGGCTCTGCCGTATCCAAATTCTATTTTTTTATTTAAGGTGGCATTAACTTTTTTTGTTACCCGGGTTCCATATTCAACCAGGCCATAATTTTTATAGGATATTGGTGTTTGTGGTTGTTGTGAGAAGCTAAGGTAATTGGTTACGATCAGATAATTACGCATTCCGAGGTACCCAGGAATACGCTCTTTTTGAGCAAACGATTTCTCATGAACTACGCATAGTGTCGTTAGAACAAGAACGAAGTAAAGATACTTACTCATAGTGATTGGCGATATTAGTGAAGGAGTGATACAGTTGGGAGGCAACCAAATCTTTTCGATATTTCGACGGAATATTTACTTCTTTTTCTTGTATAATTTTGTTCGTTTCGAGGTTCAGAATGGTCAAATTATAATAGGTCAGGTGCATAGGGGAAAATTGCCAAACCAGGTACAAGGGTAAAGTCCATCCTCCAAAAAGGAGCATCAAACCACCAACACCTAATTGAAGTTTTTTCCGTTGAGTAACATGGACTATCCTGCATAACCCTAAATACGGTGTCCCATATTCGCCAATGATTTGTCGTATTTTCCAATAATTGGGAGTCACCGTCATTCTCTCATCGTCTAAATTTGTATGCCTAATCCAATCCAGGATGAGCATATACGAGTTGATTTGTGGTAGGTCGTAATGTCCGTCTTTTTTGGTGTTGATGTATTGAACACCAACTCCAGCCCTCTTCGCTATATCCTCAATCCGATTAAGAAGATAGTTTTCGGTTTGTGCACTTTTCAATAGTGACTCGTATTCCCGCTTTCTTAGGTCGTAGCGAAGGAATTGCGGAGTAGTCATGATGAGCTGATTAAGGGCTGCTTTTTTTACGTTTTCCGAAGATTTATTTGTCGGTTGAAATACAGAAGTAAATTCTTCGCTGAAGCCATCAACAGAAAACAAATCGATTAAAGCGTTTGGTAGTTGATTGTCATATAAGTGCTTTCCACGTTGTGTGTCGCTGCTTTCTACATTTGCTTTACGGTTATAATATAGAGAGTCTTTACCCAGAGCATAGCGGAATTGAACCAGCGACTCTTTTTTTATGAATTGAGCATAATTGGAGTCAACCATTTGATTGCTTAGCATCCATATCTGGCGGAGGGCTATTGCGTTCATTTGCTTATTAGATACGTTGCGTAAAAAGTGGTACAACCGATGCTGCTGTCCTCCTCCATAAACCGAAGACCTACTTGTCAGATACCTAAGTGTATTAGAGTTGTTGTTAAATGCATTTTGTATCGCATACCAGGAAAATGCCTCCATTTTGATCAGAAATGGATGGGGTCCATGGTCCTTTTGTAATGCTTTAGAAGTATATAGAATAAGGTGGTATTTCGAATCATTGACGTAAAGATTGAGCAGATCAAATTGAGCGACAGCTATCAAATTGTCAAATCCTCGTTTGGTATATATTTGATACTTCTTACCATTATCTAATGTTTCTTGGGTCAACGCGTTTCTTAACTTGCCAATTTGGCCTTTTCTTTTAAAAATGTTCGGATGAGTTAATCCGGTGTCATCATTCTTTTCCTGTACCTTTATTTCTGGAATTTTACTTTTGAAGAGAGATGGATTTAAGTGAAAAGTCGAAGTTTCGAACAGATCAAGAATAGTTGAATCTTCTTTAATTGGCAGCTGACCGTGTGACAGTAAGTCAAATGTGGATTGAATTTCTTTCCAGTGATATCCTGATTTGTGAAAGAGGTCAAAACCAAATTGGTCTGCTACGAGCTCAGCTTCACGACTGTATCTAAGGGAAAGGAGTTTTTTTTCGTTGCTTCCTAGAGGCATGTGGCTACCGGATCCTCTTTGTATAGCCTTATCGGTAATAAACCCTTCGAGAGAATGTTTGTGATAATAATGACCTATTTCATGCGCTAAAACGAAGGCTAATTCAGCTTCTGATTTAAGTCTGGCAAACAATCCTTCCGTAATAAAAATAATACCTTCATGAGAGGAGAATGCATTCGGAATCGTTGAGCGGTAGGTGTAAAAACGAAGCTGTGAGCGAAGTTCGGTGTTGTTCCTAAGCAAATGGTCTGCAATTCGTTCACATGTTTGGGATAAAGTGTCTCCAAACAAGACCTGGCCACTTTGAAGAAACTTGTCCATAAAGTAACTCGTTTGCACCGCAAAATCTTTAGAATCATTTTTTTTGATGCGTGATTCTATCGTAGTGTAGTTAAGAATTTCCTTATATTTTTGGTTGAAATTCTTCGCAAAGTCTGATGGAATTGTCCCGTTACATTCTAACCGTTCAAAATGGTCAGGAATTTGTGCTGAGACGTAGCAGGTGTACAGGATTAGTGGAATAAAGACGGTTAGTCGCATGTAACAAATAAATGGAATTAATGTGGTCTTACCAATTATGTTACAGCCTGATTAATACAGCCCTTGATTCTGTCGGTAACAAATAGACAAACCCGGGTATACCAATTAAAATAGTAGGCATAAAAAAAGAGGTTGCCGATAAGCAACCTCTTTAAATAAAATTTTATTTGCACCTACACGGCAAAACTCTCACCACAACCACATGTTCGGGTTGCATTGGGATTTATAAAGTTAAATCCTTTACCATTTAGGCCATCTGTAAAGTCTAATTCTGTGCCACATAAGTACAAAAAGCTCTTCATGTCGCATACAATTTTTTCACCTTCGGATTCAAAGACCTGATCTCCTTCTTTATCTTCATCGTCGAAGTCAAGATTGTAACTTAAACCACTACAACCTCCACCAACAACAGATACACGAATAAAGTGATCTTTGCCGACCTTATCTTCTGCTTTTAGGACATTTATCTTATCCAGTGCATTTGGGGTTATCGTAATCATTGTCTTTGTATTAAATTATACTAATTCTTCTAAGCCTTGTTTCTGACGGTAGTCATTAATGGCCGTTTTAATCGCATCTTCAGCCAATACTGAACAGTGAATTTTTACGGGTGGAAGAGCAAGTTCTTCTACAATAGCCATGTTGTCTATCTCCATAGCTTCATGGATCGTTTTGCCTTTTAACCACTCCGTTGCAAGTGAAGACGATGCAATGGCCGAACCACAACCAAACGTCTTAAACTTCGCATCTTCAATTATGCCATTTTCTTCATTTACCTGAATCTGAAGTCGCATTACGTCTCCGCATTCAGGAGCACCAACAAGTCCTGTTCCAACATTTTTTTCACCTTTATCTAGGGTTCCTATGTTTCTTGGATTGCTATAGTGATCGATTACCTTTTCTGAATATGCCATTTTATTTTTTTTAATGTTCCTATTTTAGTGGTCTTGCCACACCACTGATTTTAAATCGATGCCTTCTTTGTACATTTCCCAAAGAGGACTCATGTTTCTAAGTTTATCAACCGCTGTTCGAACATGGTCAATGGCGAAGTCAACTTCTTCATCCGTTGAAAAACGCCCAAAACCAAATCGAAGGGAAGAATGAGCTAAATCGTCATCCAATCCTAAGTTCTTTAACACATAGCTTGGCTCTAAGGATGCTGATGTACAAGCAGATCCCGAAGATACCGCCAGGTCTTTAATGCCCATCATCAAACCTTCTCCTTCAACATGTTTAAAAGAGATATTCGCAACGTGTGGTAAGCGGTGTTCTACATTACCATTAACGTATGATTCTTCAATTTTAAGGAGTTCTGACTCCAAACGGTTTCTCATGGTAGAAAGTCGAGCTGCCTCTTCTTCCATTTCATTCATGCAAATTTCACAGGCTTTTCCAAATCCAACAATGCCTGGAACGTTTAATGTACCGCTTCGCATACCGCGTTCATGTCCACCACCGTCAACCTGAGATGTTACCTTAACCCGAGGGTTCTTACGTCTAACGTATAAAGCACCTACGCCTTTTGGACCGTACATTTTGTGGGCAGAAAAAGACATTAAGTCAATATTCTGAGCCATTACGTCTACGGGTATTTTTCCAACAGCCTGGGTTGCATCCGAATGAAACAACACATTGTGTTTTCGAGCAATAGCCGAAATCTCTTCCATCGGTTGAATAACTCCGATTTCATTATTGCCATACATGATACTGATCAGTATGGTTTTAGGGGTAATCGCAGCCTCCAGTTCATCCAGGTTAATCAAACCATCTCCATTAGGAGATAAATACGTTACCTCACCACCCATTTTTTCAACATGTTTACATGAATCCAATATGGCTTTATGTTCGGTATTCACCGTAATGATGTGATTTCCTTTGCGTGCGTACATTTCAAACACACCTTTTATGGCTAAATTGTCCGACTCTGTAGCTCCAGAAGTGAAGATGATTTCCTTTGAAGATGAGTTGATTAACTTAGCAACTTGCTCACGAGCATAGTCAACAGCCTCCTCGGCAGTCCATCCAAAGGAATGGTTACGACTAGCAGCATTGCCAAAATTTTCGTTAAAAAAGGGCAACATTGCTTCTAGAACCCGCGGATCCATTGGTGTTGTGGCATTATTGTCTAAGTAAATCGGAAACGATAACATTCTTATTTTTATTTAGATTAAATCTATTCTGCAAATATAACCCCAATACTTCGATTTTGTTTTGAGTCAAGCCAATGATTTTACTAATAGTTTTTGGCCATCTTTGAAGAAATCATACACAAGTGATACGAAAAATTGAACACCTGGGGATAGCCGTCAAATCTATTGCAAAATCAGATGACTTAATGTCGAAACTTTTGGGCACAGATGCCTATAAGCAGGAGGCTGTTGGATCAGAAAATGTTCTGACGTCATTTTTTAAGATTGGGGAGACCAAGGTGGAACTTTTGGAAGCCACTTCAGAGGATAGTGCCATCGCCAAATTTATTGAAAAGAGGGGGGAGGGGATTCATCATATTGCCCTTGACGTTGTGGATATTGAAGGAGAAATGGAACGGTTAAAATCACTTGGTTTTATACTCATTCACGACAAACCCAAAGCAGGGGCTGATGGTAAAAAGATCGCATTTCTTCATCCAAAAAGCACGAACGGCGTTTTGGTGGAATTGTGCGAGGATGTATCAAAGTAGGTTTTTGTCAATTGGCTCAAACTCATCGCTTATGTTCAGGTTGTTTCTAGATCCTTTGAATAATTGAATACTCCAATGAGCCAAGAGCCACACGATGATTAACGGAACAAGGTTGCCCAGTAAAAGCCCTAGGGTATAAGAAAGCCCGTCTTCATGCCTGTTTGACAGCAGATTGCCTAGGCTGTGAAGCAGTCCAAGAGGCATGGTCAATGAGCCAAACAACAGCGCTGAAGCCAGAATCAGTAAAACCAGGCCTCCAAGCCATTTAAGTATTCGAATCATCATCTTTCGCGCTTTTAATCAATTACAGTAAGAGTTCCATTTCGCTTTATTTCCTCATCTTTTCCTGCAATCTTCCCGTTTATTATCCAAAAGTATGTGCTCGGTATTAACTTGGAATTGTCACAGGTTGCGTGCAGACCTTCCGATTTGCAGACGATTTCTCCCCATCGGTTGAAAAGTGTAAACTTGAAATTCTCAATTTGGCAATTTGCTTTTATGACAATGTGCGCTTCCTTGTTCAGTTTGGAATGTGCATCAACGGTTACTATGGCAGGTACATCAACAATACAAGAGTCGGAGGGCGAATAGGGTGTTTGACCTTGAACAAAACCGAATGTTCCAGTAATTAACAGCCAAATCAGGGTGATTGTCAGGTTCTTTTTCTTCATGATTTTGTGTTTATTTTCTATTTATGCACGCGGTTGATAAACGTACGACGTGCATCTCAAATATACAACGGGTTGGTGATATGCCAGCAATAATGTGATTCTCGGACAGACAGATGGCATGACTATCTATATGAATTTCACACGTTCAATAAAATTAATCGGAATACCGCATAGACCGAACGAATGGTTAATTCGGCGTCAAAACCTGATGAAGATGAACAGGGTGTCTTTGTTGAGGCCAATGTGTATATACTGCCTTAATCCAAGATTAGTACTAATGGCTTTTTTTAGTGTGTTTGCCAACACCTCCTTTTACCTCTTTAATTCGTTGAACGTAAAAAAAGGCTTTTGGATCCGTGGCCTTAATAGCCTCTTGAATTCGATGAATTTCAAGTCGGGTTACAATAGTCATTACAATATCGCAATCGTGACTGACATGAAAGGAATTGGGTAAGTAGCCACGTTCTCCTTTGTAAACGGAGATAGCTTTGTTAAAATCGTTCACAATGATGGATTTCACCTGTTCGTGCTTCTCGGATACAACGGTTAATGCCGTAAATTCTTCAAATCCGTCTACCACATAATCCGAAATTTTTACCGCCGTAAAATAGGTTAGTATTGAATACATAGCCGGCTCCAGTCCAAACTCAAATGCCGCTATTAAGAAAATGATGGTATTGGTAAACAAAACTATTTCACTTGTAGAAAACGGCGATCTTTTGTTGGTGTAATGTGCTACGATCTCAAACCCATCAATAACACTACCTCCACGAATAACCAGTCCAATTCCGAGGCCTATGAGTAGTCCTCCAAAAACAGCAATAAGAATCTTGTCATTCGTTACCGTTGGTACATTGACGTAATTCATAGAAATAGCCAAAATTATAATGGCGATAAACGCCTGAACGGCAAACGTTTTGCCAAGCTTTTTATAACCAATTAGAAGGAAGGGCAGGTTGAATATGACCAAAAATATGCTGATGTTTACGTGAAAAATCTCATGCGCGAGAATAGATAAACCGGTTACACCGCCATCTAAAAAGTGATTCGGAATCATAAAGCCTTTTAGGGCTACGATTGCACAACTCACACCCAGTAGCGTGTAAATCAGTGAATGTAACGAGAAAATACTCTTCCAGTCAATTCTGTTGTCAAGATTCGCCATTTCGTTAATTTATTGTGTTTTAAGCCTACCAGCCCCATTTGTTCTTAATTTCTTGAATCCGGAGCAATTTGTGGGGTTTTCTGTTTCGAATAGCAAAATCGGTTTGATAGGAGTGATTTTGGAGGAAAGATACCTGAAGTTTGTCCCATTCTTCCTCATTCTTTACCACTTTGTAAGCCAAAAATTCTTTGTAAAGAGTGTCGCCAGTCGTATAGAAGGAGTCCGTTCCTAAATAGTCCAAATCAGCATCGCAAATGACTTGCTCCAGGGGTGTTTTTGGCTCCTGGGGAATTCGTGTGGCGAGAATCATGTTACAAACAATGTCGATATCGCTTTGTGAGTAATCATAAGAGGGTAGAAGCTTTCGTACGAATTTTGTGCCGTATTCTTCATGATTCTTATAGTCATATAGAATGCCTAAATCGTGCATGAGTGCCGCTGTTCTTAGAAGGTAAGCGTCTTTTTTAGAAATGGACAAACGCTTAATATAGTCGTTGCAAACCCGCAAGACATCAAGGGTGTGGTGGAGTCCGTGATAACTCAATGTGGACGGAATCTCAGCAATTATCTTAGCAGTTATAAATTTCTTTAGTTTACCAATATTCATGTAAAAGGCTCTCTTGAATCTCTTTCAGAATTGTATATTTTACCTCATTTGTACGAATAACTCGCAGGTTTAACACATCAAAAGTATTGATTTGTCGATACATTTCAGACGTTTACCATAACATATCTTACCGCACTATGCCCATTCAAGACTACATATTTATCAAATTTGAAGCCCATTTTTCAATTATACGTACGGATGCGTGGTTTTTTGATTGGGCCACACAAATCACCTGAGAAAAGTTGAATCGGTGCATTTCTAAGTTGAGAACTGCTTTAGCCGCCTCCGTGGCATAACCCTTTCTCCAGTTCTGTTTTGAATAGCGCCAACCAAAATCGATCTCATCATCTATTGCCTTATACCCACAGAATCCAATCAACTTGCCAGTTTTCTTCAGTTCAACAACAAATCGACACCAACCCGTTTCATGGTAACTATTCACACAGTCTAAAACGTATGCCTTTGCCTGGATCCGGTTTTGTGGTGCCCCGTTTCCAATAAACCTCATTACATGGGCATCAGAAACGAGTAAGACATAATCTCTTACATCTTCAGGCAGCCAATTGCGAATGACGAGTTTATCCGTTTCGGCAAGTATATTACGATCCTCATGTTTCACTTGAGGGGTACGATTAGTTTTTGGTAATGAAATAGAACTCACGTTCAAGTTGATGTTTTAGGGACTTTACCGCTCTTCGAAGAAAAACATAAAAAATGCCAAACATAAACGCCGCGTGTAATGGAATTAAGAAAATGAAGAAGAGGGGAAACAACATGTCGTCGGATCCATTAAATGTGGGAAGAATAGAGACAATCGCAAGGACGTAAAAAACAACAAGAAAGCCAATGAGCAGTGGCAACTTACCGTTAAGCGCAGATACTTCAGTTTCAATAATCGTATTCTCCCCTTTTTGACGATAGGTGCC
>CAYZWM010000131.1:0-7962 GCA_964482155.1 uncultured Chitinophagaceae bacterium
ATGTAATTGTGTGATATGGTCTATCAGTGACCATTGACTTTAGATCATTTATTCTTCAAGTAAAGGCCGAATCCGGTCTTTAATTGGGTGGAGTACAATGTCGCAAAAGATATGGTTACGGATAGGTCGTCGCAAAACTAAACGACAACAGTTTTGCGACATACGTATTGCTATGAACAAGGCTTAGAAGTGAATTACTAAACTAATTCAACAGAGAAGATGTCACAATTTTTTAACGTCTGTTCAACACAGATAAAGATTATCAATGGAGAGGAGAAGATAACCTACCAAAAAGTAGGCTTCCTCAAAATCTCAGATAATGGAGGGTACTATTTGAACCTTCACCAACAACCCAATACCGAGTTTAGAATCTTTAACAGTCAGGAGGAAGAACTTCCAACCATCGACTAACATGAAAACACTACACAATACCACGCCTGTGCCGAATCAGGTGTTTTCTCGTATTCCGGAACTCTCAGGAGTTGAACTTAAATGTTTGCTGTTAATTATAAGAAATACGCTAGGCTGGATAGATCAACATACGGGGAAACGTAAGGTTCGAGATTGGATTGCCAATAGTGTCTTTGCATCCAAGACTGGAATAAGCGACCGAAGTGTAAGCAAAGCCATCGAGTCATTGATCGAAAAGAAAATCATCAAGGTTACGGGTTATGGCGGTGGTGAACTCAACGATCCGCAACAACGCAAATTCACCAACCGTATTTTCTACCAACTCAACCTTGATAACTCAGAAAAATCCGCTATCAACCACAGAAAAAATTTCGCCCAACCAAAGCAGAAAGTACCTTCTACTAAAGAAACTTTACAAAAGAAATTTAGTAGACCGTATTCAAGGAGATTGACCGATCAGGAGAGGTTGGAAGAGATTGGATGGGACGAGAAATATTAAAACTTATGGATTCTGACTCTACTTTTTGAAGACATTATTTATACTGTTGAGAATGGGTCTGATGGAATAGCACATTGGCAACCCAAGAAACGTCTACTATTAAATTCACTACAATTTGTGGTTTATTTTTCTTCATGATGTTGTGCTTTTATTTCGAGTTACATTGCACTAACTATTTTAAGTTAAAGGCGTCTTGAAATTTGAGGGTCAAAAAAATAACAGAGTGCTTGAACACCCTGTTAAATAAGTACTAATTATCTTTTCAAGAAAAATGTTAGCCAGCTTAATGAATAGGTTTCTGCAATCAGGGCGTGGAAATAAAATGATACTTCACCATTATTATAGGTTAAGAGTAAAACAAGGAAAAACAAAGAACTGGAGATCGTAATAAGCACTTTTATGTTATTTATGATATTAGCTTTCATGATTCTAAATATTTTTTAGTTTAGTATAACATGATTAATGGCATTTTCAAGTAGACACGGGTGTTGTTAATAAAAAAGTAGTGTTGTCCTTATTTTTTTCGTGAAGGATGAAAATTGTAATGGACTTATGAACATTTTAGAAATATAGACTTGTTAAAACATTGTAGTATTTTAGATTACTGAAATTATGGCACATTTTGTTAATGAAGATGGTATTAAGGGTTTTATTGAGGACGGAACAATAGTTAATGGAGATGTCCGGAACGCTGAGGGTGTTAAATATGACTTTTCTTCAAGTAATGATTTTCTCAAAGCCTCATTTGGAAAACCCATTGATTATTCAGAACTAACAACTACCGAAAAAAGTAAAATGGTGGTTGATTCTGGGGAGGTGGTATTCTTGCTGTCGCGAGAGACAATTCGGTTACCTAAAGACGTTTACGTAATGCTCATACCTAAAAGAAAACTAAGCCATGAGGGCATTCAGGTTATGGGCGGATTTAGTGTTGATCCAGGGTACAAGGGACGTCTGTTAATTGGTTTGTACAATATTGGAGGCCAACCTTTTCAGCTTATGCCTAATCGGAAACTTATTGGGGCTTCATTTTATAGATTGGGAGAAAATGAAATACCAAAGAATGTATATACTGGTAAAGAGTTAATCTCATTCCCTTCAGATCTCATCAAAATGATGAGTACCTACCAACCTGTACGTTTGGCTGATGTTAATGAAAAAATCTCTAATTTGGATGCAAAGATTGAAGCTGTTAATGGGGAATTACGGGATCAAACAAGGTGGTTTAGTGAATTCAAATCTACACTAGACATAACTAAGCAAAGAATTGACGAAGTAATTGGTGGGCTAGCTCAGGAATCTGCTTTACGGAAATCACTTGAGGAAAGGCATAGCAACACATCAAATGACATTAGCAATCTTAAAGACCGAGTCCAAGAAGTTCTTACTGGTATTGCAACTATTAAAAATGGGAAAGAAATTAATTACAAAACTTGGATGATCATATTTGCGATAATTGCATCAATCGCTGGAATATTTGCCGTAGTTCAATATCTTACTTAATCCATATTTGGGGTTTGGGGATGTTCCCCGACAAGATGTTTGTTACGAAGTGTCAACGGAGTGACAAGCTATCTTGCCTCACATTATATACAATAAGGGCTGTGCAGTATGGATCTAGAAGCACAAAACATTTAGTTACCGTACAGTTTTATTCAATTTTTACTTCTCGATAAATTGCAATTGGACTTACAGCTATTTTAGGGTATGTTGGAACAAAAAAGAACTTTTCAAATTCTTCAAATGAAGAAAATACTCCTCGAAATGCTTTTTCGAAAGCAGCTTCTTCTTGTAATTCATCTTCCTCATAACCAAGATATTCGTCGTTTAAGTCCACTCTAACATCCACTTTCTGTGGACAGGAAGTAATAATTCCCAAAACTGAAAGTTTAACATTAGGTCTGCTTCCGTAAGTGAAAATCACATTTTCAAAATCTCCATTTACAAGATACTCACTTTTTAAGTTTGCGAGAATCTGGAAATCATTAAATACATCAAAAGGGGCTAATCGAAAATTTAATCTGTTTGGTGAAAAAGTATTTAGAAATGTTTCTATTCGTTCAATAAACATTTCATCAAGGAAAACTGTTCCAGATTCCTTTTCAATCGTTTTGTCAAAATTCTTTTCGATTGCATTTAGTTTCTTTAATTCAGGCGTCTTATTAGCTTTTTTACTTGCTTTAATTTCTTTGCGTAAATCATTTATTTGTTCCTTAAATTTTATTATTTCGGGGTTATTTTCTAATGCTGAAGCATATATTAATCTTTGGATTTCATTGAAGTTGTTCATTATCCTTTTAAATCTCTCAAAATCTTCAAATGAACTCCATCCTGTTGATTTTATGTATGTAAAACCCGGAACAGTTTCTAAGAAGTCATTAAATGAATTTCCTTCTTTTTCAAATTCATCATTTAAATCAGTCAAAATCTTCTTTTCAAGTAATGACTTTTCAATTTCATTTAAAAGTTCATGGTAAAGTTCAATTTTTTCAGTTCGCAATGTCCGTTCTTTACCTGACCCTCCGACTCTACCTTTTAACACTTTTATATCAAATCCTATTTCAGACGAAATTGTACCTTCTTCTTCTACTGCTCTGGTCAATTCACTAATGATTCCTCCCTTCAATTGACTATTCAGCGACTTGGCCTTGTCGTAATCAAAATATATGAGGTCTTTAATTGTTTTCATGTGCTCTTTTATAAATGAATGGTAACATATGAATAAGCGAATTGCATTTATTCTCTACTCAGGTCGAATGTACGAAACGAAGACAAGAAGACCAACGGGCACTATTGCAAAATAATGCCATTAGGAAAAGAGGATTGGATATCAGTTTCTAATTCTTGGGCCATTTGATATGCAGTCTCTTCAAATGCGAACCAAGCAAGATGATTTTTAATATCGTTTGTTACTTGATAGATTAGTGGATAAGCTCGGTAAACTTGTGTATTCGAACGGATATCTCAATTACAATACGAATCACTATTTAAAATACACACGTATTTATCCTTATAAAACGGTAATGTCATCCTAATGGCTTGAATATTATGTCACTTTAAATAAGGTTTGTCTCAAAAATATTAATATGATACGTTTCGTTTTTACTCCACTTTCTGAGGTTCTAAAACTTGTCACATTGAAACCAATCTTACGTACTACGTTCTTAATCTTCTGCTTGGTTCAAAATTGTGCAATTATGGCCCAAATAGTAGATACGACTGCATCCTCTTACACCGAAAAGTTGAACATCACAATCTCAACGACGGAGAACGACATATTCCTTAGGTTGTCAGGGTTTAACATTCTTAGTAAGAATGTTTGGGAAAGTCCAACATTTCACTATCACGCCAGTAAGGCCATAGAATACTCTCAACAGTTTGGTTCAAATAAAACACTAGCTTATACTTCAACCACCCTTGGGTTCCTATCCCTTGGCACAGGTATATCGTTAAATTATTTTGAAGGTGGTGGAACGGAATTAATGATAATCGGAGGAATCGGATTAATGGCTGGGATTTATCTACTTAACAGAGCATTCGAACATAAGAATTTGATGGATTACCACCTTTTTGTTCTAGATAATTATTATAGGAAAGATGAACTTTACTAGCAAATATTAGAATCCAAAGTCGTTTTATGAATCCCTGTATTTTAAATAGGGTGGTAATTTGGCTTTTGATCATATTCTAGAAAAAGATCAGTCCTCTATTTCCAGTTCTTGAGCGATCTGATTTGCAGTTTCTTCAAATGCGAACCATACGAGATGGTTCCTATTATCAATTTTTCATATCATTTCTGTAACGCTATGTTCATAACGATTAGCCATAAGGGAATGAAAAATATGAAGGGGGTAAGGTTTAATCAATAATATGCGGAAGCATCTTACTAAGATATTAGCGAGTCATATAATGAAAAAATTCTTGAATTATATGCAAGAGTTTTCTTTGAGTAAACTTGTAATAGCTAACCGATAGAATGAGATATCTCGTAAGATATGTTTTGATAATAATTACGATATAACTCATTGATTAGTAGTGTTTTGAAGCTCCTTGGTTTGAGACCTTTGTAAAGGTTGATGACGGGGGATCACGGTCAAAAAAAAGACCACCGAGGTGGTCCCGCCCGAGACTTCAAAACCGATCTTTGAAATCCTGACTAATCCGAAGAGTTTCATTAGAACTCAACGGCATGTAACATATAGTATACTAGTGTGTTATGATTGTCAAGGACTCATATTCCTGGTTTTGGAACAATTATTTTTTATTTAATTTTTATTCCAAATGAGAGTACGTAATGTTATTCTAATTTCGATTACAGTTTCACTTCTACTGTACGGTTGTAAAAAGGAAGAATTTCAAAAATCACATGGACCTGAAGATTCTATTCAGATTAATCAAGTAGATGTGATCGAACCAGACGAAGAGGAGGAAGACCCACCTCACATCCCAATTCGCACCACTATTGTAGATCAAAACGGGAACCCCCAATCCGGTGTTGAGGTGAAGGTTTATGATGGTGTCGATTCAGTTTTTGGACTTACGAACGGTTCAGGTTATCTCGAACTATTAGTTGACCACAGTGGGTGGTACTGGTTCAAGGTCAAACAAAGTGGTTTAGTGGTTATTCTAGACTATTTTCAGATAACTCCACCATTAGTGGTTAGGCAGGATACCATTTGGTAAGGTCTTAAATTTGTTTCGAGGAAAACTCGACCTGCTCGGTCGAGTTTTTTTTGTGAATTATTGTTAGCTTGTGCCTGGAATAATCGCTATGGAAAAGATATGTATTTTTCTATGTTGCCTGGGCTTAAGTCTGATGTTAGCCTGCAATAAATCACATGATCCGGAAATCGTATTTACAATAGAACAAGATGCACTTCTCAAAAAATCCTTTGCACTTATTGATCAACGCAAAGGAGATTCGGCTTTGTTTTTTCTTAAACAAGCAGGAGAAATTAAAGGAAATGTATCGAATCAAGCCAAAATAAGAAATGCTAAAGGTGGTATCTATTATCGGAGCTTTATGTATCCTGATGCATTGAGAGAACATCTTGATGCAGTTGAGTTGTTTAAAGAAATTTCGGATTCGGCCAATATTGCTAGAGCTCAGATCAATACCAGTCTATGTTTTAAAAAGATGGGAATGTATAGCAAGGCATCAGAATACCTCAAAAATGCCCTGATTTTTTTTAACCAAAAACCAGATTATGATTTAGAAGTCTTGTCCGCTAACATGCTTCTTGGTAATATTTACAAGGAGATTGAAAACTATCCATTAGCTATTGAATATCACAGAAAATCATTGGCCATTCAGATGAAAGAATCTTCAATGAGTGTGGCCTCTTCAATAAACAATATAGGGACTTGTTTCTTTCATCAACGAATTTACGATTCATCAATCAACTACTACACCCAATATCTAAAACTGGGTCGAATTCTTCAGGATAAGCAGAAAATTGGCAGGGCTCATCAAAATCTGGCTAAGGTTTATTTAGAACTCAGTAAAAGAAAATCAGCGCGAGAACACCTTGATTCGGCTAACTCCCATTATACCTTGATTAATTACGTACCTGGTCTACTAAGTCAATATATCATTGAAGCTAATTTTTATCTTGGGGTGAACGATTCAGTTGCTGTCCATTACATAAACAAAGGTCTGGCCCTGTCAAAGAGTTTAAATAAGGTAAGACAAACGATGAAATTATTGGAAATAAAACAAGCAGCGTTGTTTAACCAAAGACAATTTGCCAAAGCCTACAACGCACTGATGTCAAAGTCCCAGTTAAAAGACTCATTAGACAATCAAGCTCAGTTGGCCAAGATTTATAGTTATGAATTAATGCATCGACTCAGTCAGAAAGATTCTGAGATAAGGTCTGAAAAACAAAAGCAAAAATATGAGCGTAATCTGCGTTATGCAGTAACGACACTTGCTTTAGTTATATCTATTCTGGCATGGGTTGTTTATCGTCGTTATTTGAATAATATAAGATTTGTAAAAGAGTATTTTTCGTCCGATACTGGAGTGATTCTTAAAAGTGGTAAAAAAGTTGAATTCAATGAAATCCTTCGGGTTGAAACTTTGAGAAATGATTTAATCATAATTAAGGTAAACGGAGAAAGGATTACTGAAAAAAACACTACACTAAAATCGTTTATTCCTAGTCTTCCTAAAATCCAATTTGGAAGACCACAAAGAGGGATAATTATAAATTTTAAACAAGTAACTAAGATTTGGAAAACAAAGATAAAACTGTTTGGAAAGGATATTAATATATCATCTACTTACAAATATCAGTTTTTAGAAGACCTGAATCGTTTTCAGAATATTACCCAGGACCAATCTAACGCATAAATTATCACACATTGTCCTTAAGAATAGCGCTAGTTATCCTTTTGTCTTGATGGGGACTATTTTTCGTAGTTGTTTTCAGTTCTATGAAAAATGATTCAAAAGCGGTAGTCTTCATCGATTATGAAAATCTCAGGGGAAATGAAGTCCAACAGATTGATTTTGTGTTGAACCACAAACTTGTCCCTAACGAGGTTGTAGTCTGTAAAACTTATGGGTCGTTTAACACAATAAGTGAGCGAGAAAACCGATTGTTCGAAAAGTATAATATTCAGGTTGAGCGAATAAGATCATTTAACTCAAATGAGAAGAACGGTGCGGATATTAAAATAGTCGTTGATGCTATGGAATATGTTCGAAAAGATCAAATTACGCATTTTGTGATTGTAAGTGGTGATGTGGATTTTAAACACCTTTATCAGAAACTCAAAGAAATGTTTAAGACCATTCTGGCTTTTTCTCAAAAGAAAAGCATGTCTGGATATCTAGGCACCTATTGTACTCCTATTGTAATACCTAATAAGTTTATCAGAACCGAACGTCCTTCAATACATAAAGCACTTGAAGTCCATGTTCGAGACGAGTTACTGAAACATGTCATAAGTGCAGTCAGGTTTTTCACAAGTTCCACCACTGTGAGGTTCTTTAACATGTGTCTATATAACGCATGTAAAGATTTTCATGTTAAGCGTACCGGGTT
>CAYZWM010000131.1:7978-11409 GCA_964482155.1 uncultured Chitinophagaceae bacterium
AGTCGGTTGTTAGGATATTGCGAGCAAAAAAAATGGCTAAAGTTCAATCGAACAGAGGAAAGAATACTATTATCCGATCAATTGGTTAAGGCCCCTAATCTAATCTGTGAGGTATATTCGTTAATCATCGAGTTAGGAATTAGTGGAGTTGACCGGAGTTTGAAGTATCTACCTCATGGTATCCACAATTTGGTGGTGAAATACCTTGCAGAGTCCTTGCAGAAGGTAACCAGAGGCAAAACGTACAGTTTAGTTCATTTTTCAGAAACCGTTGTAAAAGAAATAAACAATGATGCACTTGATACCGATAAAGTACAAAGCATCTTGTACCTATTAAAAATGTCAAACGTGATAGTTTATAGCCCAGATATGCGATCTTTTAGAAGGCTGCATCAATACGATTCAGATCATATTGTTAAGCTACATAATCGCTTGGTTTACCATACGTGTTATACAAGTACAGGTAGTTTGTCGCGGTCTGAATGGCAACATATTTTGGACAAAAGTCTAAAATAAAACCACTGACAGATAAGTGCCAAGTGGTACAAATTGATCAGAATTCATAGATACACTCTTTATCTCAATAAATTCTGATATTCACTAACTATAGGATTACACTGAAACGCCAGTATCAAAGTGGGTTTAACTTTTCATCCTTAAAGAATCAATAACTAAGAAATGATTAGTGAAATATTAATTTGTTTGAATCAAAACCTTTCATAACAGATCATAATCTATTTTCAAAAAAATGTCAATGGCTTTATTAACGGAAATAAAAACACTTAGTTGTCCTTAAAAAGACAAGGACTTATCCCTCGTGTTTGATAGTCATAGATATTGAGAGTTGCTTCGTTTCATATCAAATAACGGATTAATGGTTCGAGTTTCTTTCATTTTGCTTTTTATACTGCTTACGAACAGTCATCTTTTTGGACAGGGCAATGATACAACAAGTAGAGCATGGCCATATATATCCAACTTGTCCTCATTGGTTGAAAAGTAC
The DNA here is from genome assembly GCA_964482155.1 of uncultured Chitinophagaceae bacterium. Taxonomy (GTDB): domain Bacteria; phylum Bacteroidota; class Bacteroidia; order NS11-12g; family UBA9320; genus UBA987. The sequence continues at coordinate 8,982 of CAYZWM010000131.1, forward strand.
TTTGGTAGTATAGAAGAAGATGAGTTGGACCTTTTAAAAAGATGGATGGAGGCAACATTCAATACAGGGTATTCTGACATTGAGTCGGAAAAATTTATGGAGTTAGAGGTGTTGATTTCTATCGCTGGAAATAAATTTTATCATTTAGATTATGACGAGTTAACCGCCATATTATTAGAACGTTACATCGATTTTCTTGGCAGATCGGAAGTCAATATCATAGGTGCATTAAACACACTGGATAATTTCAAGATGGTCAAGCATAACCAATGGCCATCAGATCAGGTTTGGAATCAAAGCCAATTGCTTAATGTGAACTTTTCCAATTCATCGACTTATTCCAGACCGGGTTGGGACTCCACGGATAAGATGGTCTATCAAAGCCTGATTAGTACAGAAGACTTGGATAGAAATATAGAATTGGTTCGGAGGAATTTGGGCTTGATTGACTATCAAGTGAAAAGGGATTCAGACAAAATTGAGTTTATGCTCTACTATTTATGTCGACTCTTAAACGCAAATGGGCAGTTCGAGTTACATGGGGAAGCACGGTGGGAGTTTATCAAACTATATAATTTAATTACCAGTAGTTCAGAAATTAAGCATGAGTCGAGGGTAAGGTATCTTATTGCGTTTTCAAAACTAGGAAATCTATCATGGTCCTCGGATAAATCAGATTCACGCATTAATTACTACTTATCGGCGGCCAGAATCTTTCTAAGGACACACTCCAGCAATTTTTTAAACAATGCAATTAACTTACTCCTGATAGAGTCCATATCTTATTGTCAAACTGGAGGATTGTTTCAGGCAGAAATGGCTCTATTGCCCCTTCAAAAGATAAAAAGTTTACTTGATCCTGAATATTGGGATGTTGAATATATTGGCTCTATATACAGTGTATCAGCCTATGTTAAGAGTTTTCGCGTATGGAATTATTGGAAAGATAATAATTATTATTCAGACCGTATTGACCAATATGCCAAATCCTCTATGTTCAAGATTATGTTGGAGTCAATTGTTGCCCGAAAAAGGCCGCTCAGTGATTTGAATAATCTGTACTGTAATCAAGCAGTTTCTGTAGTGGCTAATTATTTAGACCGTCTTGGGTCGGTTAAGGAAATTATGTTGGAATCTGCTTACCTCTTTAATCACACCTCAACTGTCGGCATAAAGGAGGCCGAATGGTTGAAAATACAATTTTACCAATTGGCAGCTGACCTTGGTCAAAAGGATGTTTTTAATTATTTGAAAGCAAAACATGGTAAAAGGACAATACAGACAAGTTTAAACATCCGATTATTTGATTTTTCACCTATTGTGTTTAAATCAGCTCATCGTCTGACATCTAATGAGTTCGAATTCCGCAAAGAACATATCCGAGAGATTTATAAACAATCAAATGCACCAAGGATGCACGTTTACCTTTCATTTGACCTTATGCCCATTTGGGAATATGCAAAACATCTTAGCTTACCACAATTGTATCAAGATATCATTTATTGGGAGAATGTTTACCAAACAAAACAAGTCGCAAAGAGCCTTTACGACGATACGAAATACAAACAGGCCTATGACTACATGAACATATTCCATACATATCAAAAAAGAGCTCAGGAAACGGCACGAGAAAATGGCTTTTCAGTAGGGTTTAACTATCTAGCTGGAAAAGCTGAGGCAACAGAAGGCCAGTTGGAATTAAAATCAAGAAGCGATGGTAAAATGATCGTAGATCAAAATCGGGATATCAAAAACCTTGAAATTGTATTGGATAGCCTTTATTCTAGGGTGAATAATCTAAAAAGAGAAAGAAAATTTTTGTCATTTCAAACGCAACAATTGAAGTACCGTATGGATTCAATAAATAATTCAATCGTTGCGAAACAGGAGGAGTTCAATATCGTCTCCCAACAATTACAAGACACCGCCTTTAAATTAGGGACTATCCTAAATTTAAATTGGCAACTCAGGGCTTCCAACAAAGCAAAAAACTGGTTTTCAGGAATTATTTCTGGATTGGCGATTTTGACTCTATTTCTCTTAGTTCGTACGATTCGGCAAAAAAATCGTTCAGAATTATTGGCATACACAAATAATCAACTAAGTCATTTTGGAAAAACCGTCCCAGACAGTATACGGGATCGGATAGAGTTATGGTTAAATAAAGGGGATTTGAAAAACGGTCTCCTAGAACTTCAGCGACTGAGTGCTTTATCCGAATTTTTCGATCAATTCTACAACGCTTCTTTAAAGACGAATTTAGCACTTGATGATGAGATGAACCTTATCGGTTCATTAGTTGATATTGAGTATAATGAGAATTTTGATTTACATGAGTCCTCGAAAAGAATAGTAGTTAACGATTTATTTGAAAAGGGCAGCTTACGGGTTCCGACATTTGGACTTTTTAACATAATTTATAATAGTT
>CAYZWM010000132.1:0-11408 GCA_964482155.1 uncultured Chitinophagaceae bacterium
AACATTTATGTCCTATCCGATCTAAGAAACACCACATCGGATTGGAACTCCTATAGCAAAGACGATGTTACCTTATTATATGATTTGGATAGCCTATCTCGATTGTTTGACCTGCATTATCCAATCCCAGTTATTGAAAGAAAAGACATTACGATCAATCTGGTTTTCCAATCCCGCACAACTGACGAGGATTGGATGTTTGATAAGATATCGGCTTTTCTGAAGTCCCATCTCGAGAACAAGGGCATTCAAGTAACCATTGTGTCAACCCTATCTGAAATCCCGCAATCGTGAAGATAATCAAAGCCATTTTTCGCATTGTGTTTCTGCTGATTCACGTCGTATCAAAAATCACTGCCGTGGTGGCTGATGCCATCGCCGAAATGGCAAATAGTATTGCTGATAAACTCAAATAACAATGAACAAGAAAATAGCATTTGAAAAGATAAAAAAGTTTCTATTCAAAGCCTTGGAAATAACCCTCTATCGGGCAGGACAATTCTTGGAACTGCTTGAAAGCATGCTCAGCGGTTTGGTTGACCTAATCTCTGAAACCGACCACAGTCTCAACGCCTCGTTTGATAATGAATCGTCCATTCTTTCAAAAAGGAATCAGGGATTCTGTTTAACCCCCCAACGAATCAGTCAGTCCTTGTCCGCCCAAGGGGTTTTAATCAATGGCAATACGGGTTCTGGCAAATCGACCGTTAGCGTAATTCCGAGCATACTTTCAACAATTGGCTCCCAACTCATATTTGACACCTCTGGCGAATTACACGAGAAAACGAGCGGATCTCTGCATAGCGATGGAGTAGCGATCAACCAAATCAACTGGAACGATCCCTATCAAACACAGTTTTTTAATCCTCTTTTACGCTGCACGAGCTTAAGCCAAAAGACCAAGCTCGCCACACAATTGGTCAGTCAACATATCAAAGAAGGTCAAAAAGATTATTGGTCAAGTTCAGCCATTGGAGCCTTAGTCAGTGTCATGCGAATCGTATGCCAGTTACCAGATGAGTGCCGCAACCTTTTTCAGGTTAGTCATGTTTTGGATTTAATCTCCTCAGAAGAAAGCCGAAAACAGGTCAACAAACTGGTGGCTATACTAGAGGAGGAAGACAAGGGTTTGTACGATAAATATATGAGTTTAATTGAAAGTGGTGAGTCCCTTGGTGGAGTGTTGGCCTCAGCCAAAAACGCCGTACAAATGTTTGCATTGGATGAAAGTTTGGCTTTGATTACATCGCACGACACCTTGGGTGATTTGATGAATATGCGTAAGGAGCGTACGGCACTTTATGTGCATAGCTCGACAACTTCGGCAGACTATTACGCCAACATGTCGAACATCTTTTTCAATCAATTTTTTGAGGCCTTTTTTGACAAATTGCCAACTAAGGACGAGCCACATTCCATAAGCTTTCACTTGGATGAATTTCCTGTTTTACGACTTGATAACATTGATATTATCTGCTCGGTATGTAGGAAATACAAAGGTCAGATGATGATTGTGTGCCAAGATGCTGAGAATCAAATCACGGCTAACTATGGAAAAGCTAAAGCACAAGCCATCCTTTCAAATTTGAGGACAAAACTATTTTTAAGTACATCGTTGTCAATGGCGACGAAATTGGAGCAAGAAATTGGCAAGTACGAATATGAGGACAAAAAAACGGGACATAAGCGAATTCGATCACTGTTGACTAAAGACCAAATTATGCAATTACCCGAAGACCAGGGTCTAATAACCATCTCGGGAAAGAAACCCATTCTGGCAAGACTCAGACCATACTACAAAACACTCAAATTACGAAAACGTACCGAACTAGGCTCAGTATCAGGTGGCGCGGATATCGACATAAATCAAGATCTGATGCCAAAGCGATTGAACGTCGCTGACTATATAAAAAGTTGGAAAGCAGACAACGGTTTAAACGAACTACAACCTAAAAAAGAATAGCAATGGATGCCATCTGGGAAATATATAAAAAGAGCAATTCAAGGAGAGACTTTTACAGAAAGCTAGAAGACTCTGGCTTACGCCTGATTTATAAAAAAGAACGGGTTGTCGGTTTTCGTGATGCTGGAGGAAGACGATTTGATCTTGCTAAGATTGGAATTCACGAAATCCAACTTAACTATTTAGACCGCAAGCAGGAGATCAAACTGATGCGGATTCAAGATAGGTTAAGCCGGCTTGAGCAGAAAGAGCATTCACCGAAACTAACGCATAACAGAACTCCCAAGCATTAAGATGAAATCCGACTTTCCATATAAGAGTGTCCACCAGTTCTTGGATGAAGTCTTTAAGTCAATTGATGAACCAACATCCAAACAAATCAAGGAGCAAAAAAAGATCTATTGGCGGATGTATAATTCCGCACTAAAAGTTAGACGACGTAGGTTGTTAAAATATATCGCTCTCTCAATCAACCGATCGGACTTTTCAGAACTACAGCGACAGGCCTTTGCTGTAGATGAGACGGTTTATGATTTAATGAAAGAACGCATTCTGAACAGCGATAGACCAATGCTCCCTATAAAGTTGATCTGCCGTATTCATCAAACCGTGTTTGAATTGTTGGATGAATCCAGTAATTTAGAATCACAGTCAATGCAACAAAAGCTAACCGAGCTAGAAGACATGGTTCATCATTTAAGGAGCCTCTTATGATTATTAAAAGCAAAGGTTACCGAACGACAGTGGCAATAACCAATGTAATTCGGTATTGCGTAAAGAGCCATAAACTGCTATCAGAACAAGAGCCGTTTTTAGTAACTCGTTTTATTCGTGATGGAAACAACATTCAAAACGTCATTACCTCATTCGAAACCAACGAAAACCATAGAATCCATAAACGTAAAAACACCAACAAAATCTATATGGAAATCATTTCATTCCATAAGGATGATTCCGATAAATTGTCCTTAGAAAACCTGCGTAAACTGGCTATCCATTACCTCAAGCAAAGAGCTCCCAAAGCAATTGCAGTTTGTACTTTGCATGTAGATCAGGAACATATCCATTTACATCTATGTCTGTCAGGCATTGATTTTGCCTCAGGAAAAGCGATTCGTATTTCAAAAGACCGGTTCACCGAAATCAAACAGGAAATGGAACGCTACCAAGACCGTGAACTACAACTAACTCATAGCCGTATCACGCATGGTATTAAGCACAGAGAAGTGCTCCACGAACATGGGTTACCTACTCCGGATACTGCACTCAATAAAATGCAAATCATAAAATTAGTTCCTGCTCTTTTTGCCAAAGCCACATCGATTGATTCATGGGAACGTTTGCTTGAACCTTATGACATACAACTCTACCATCGTGGTGGGCAAATTGCAGGGGTGCAGTTCGGCAAACGGAAATACCGTTTGCGCACATTGGGCATGGTCAAATCCCATGTTGTAGATCGGATTGAAAAAGATCTAAAAATAGAAGCTGTTCAAAAACGAATGCTGGCTCTTGAGGACTTTGAAAACACAATATCCCCAGAGTATAAAATCAAGCGAAAGGGATAACTCCGTTACGGGGCCTGGGGTGTCCCCAGCAAGATCGCTTTGGAAAGGGCTCACCCAGTCACAAAGCAATCTTGTAAGACTTACATACAACTCAGATAAATTAAACCTAAAACTGTTAGTCCTGTAATGAGATTTAGAATGAATTGAAAGATCTGTTGTCGCCTAACGATTTTGACATGTGATGGGGTATTACCATCACCTTCAAATTGAAACCTTTTCATAGTGCACCTGAACGAACTTTTTTTACTACCCATAATTCCGTAATTATTTATGGATAGCCTATCACACCCTATAAATTTTGTCAAGTCAATAGGGTGCATAGAAATAAAATAGTCATTGTGACTATGACCATAAGTCATGGATTTGGTCAATCCCTTTAATAGACCCGAAGTGATTCGGAAGCCTCTCTAAGCTACCACACTTTACAATCTTTTTAACAATGTTAACAGCAAAACCATTTCTAAAATGGGTAGGAGGAAAACGCTCAATCCTACCTCAACTCAAAGAGCGATTACCAATAACCATCGACACCTATGTTGAACCATTTCTTGGAGGAGGGGCTTTGTATTTTGGAAGCCAAAACAAACAAGCCTACCTCTCTGATATAAACAATCATTTGATTGATGCGTACATCGGCATTCGAGATCGGGTTTTCGAAGTGATGGAACACATCTTCGAACATCAACAAAAGCACTGCGATTCGTATTTCATGGAAGTCCGAAACTCACTGCACTTAGAAGAAAATATTGCCCAAAAGGCGGCAGGTTTTATCTATTTAAACAAAACCTGCTATGGCGGAATGTATCGTGAAAATAAGCAGGGAGAAGTGAGGATGTCTTTAAACAAACAGTACAAGTATGTTCATCGCATACTCGACACAGAAACGCTGTTAAATGCCTCAAAGGCTCTCCAAAACACCAAATTGTCCTGTGGCTCATTTACCCAAACCGCACCCCTAAAATCTAGCTTTTACTATCTCGACCCACCATACCATCAAACTTGGTCTGGTTACCACAGATCTGGTTTTGGGGAAGCAGAGCATATTGGACTTTCGATCTACTGTAAAACTATCAACGAAGTTGGAGGGCAATTTATGTTGTCCAATTCGGACACTGATTTTGTTAGAAACCTTTATAAGAACTTTCACATAGAAGAGGTTTATGCATCAAGATCGATAACACCAAAACTCGAAGAACGAGGGCGAACCAAAGAACTTCTAATTCGTAATTATGGATAGTCAAAATCATGATCAACCGCTTAAAGTTGGTGCTGTTTTAGCACCAACTTTTATCAAGAAGGAAGTAACGGGAAACGCCGTTCATTCAACTCTGTCCAATATAAATGAGATATCTCCAAACCTCCCTGGTAATCCTTCATTATCGTCATATTCTGTCGTAGAAAAATATGAAGTTAATGTAGCATTAGATACTTTTTGTCGGCTTTCATACCGCTTATATTACCAGTTTAATACCAAAGATTAGTATGGCATTAGATGTTCAATTCGAGGCTTTACAGCAATTCGCAAGAGGGGAGAAACAGCGAGTTTCTTCGGCAAAAAGAAGTGCGGTGATTTATACCCGAGTATCCTCAAAAGAACAAACGGAAAATCTATCGTTAGATATCCAATTACAAGCTATACTGAAGTTCGCACAGAATGGGGGATACAGCATCATGTCAACTTTTGGTGGAACCTATGAATCAGCCAAGGACGACGAGCGAAAAGAATTTCAGCGAATGTTGGAATTTGTAAGAAGAAACAAAACTGATGTAAACACTATCTTGGTTTACAGTTTTGATCGCTTCTCCAGAAGCGGAGCCAATAGCATTTTCCTTTCTGAGCAACTGCGTAAACAAGGTGTACAAATAGTAAGTGTGACTCAGCCTACTGATACATTTACACCTTCGGGAGAATTGCACCAAAACATCATGATGGTGTTTTCGCATTTTGACAACCAGCTTCGTCGGCAGAAAACCATAGCAGGAATGAAGGAGCGCTTGACACGAGGTTATTGGACCGGCATTGCACCTACAGGTTATGATTATGATCGCTCGATTCGAGAGAAACCGTTGGTTCAAACCCCAATCGCACGATTGATCAAAAAGGCATTTTATTTAAAAGCAGTAGACCAATTGAGCAATGCTGAAATTCTTAGACGTTTAAAACCTCAAGGTTTAAGAGTAAACCAGAAAACGTTGTCAAAGATTTTTAGCAACCCAACATATGCTGGATTTTTGAGTAACAAACTGCTCGATGGACAAGTGATTAAAGGTAATCACAAACCCATCATAAGTAAGGAGATATTCTTGCGGGCAAATCGCAATAAAAAGCAGATCGAAAATCGAATGAGACAGACCGAAGCCAATGTGCATGTTCCGTTAAAGAACTTCATTTGGTGCTCATCATGTATGCGATGTCATTTGACCGGCTACGAAATGAAGGCTAGGGGCATTTGGTATTACAAATGCAGTCAGAAGGCTTGTTGTCACAACATTAATGCAGATAAAATGCATATGTTGTTCTATAACATGCTAAAAAAAATGAGCATCAAAAAGGAATTGATTCCAACCTTAAGAGTAAAACTGATTGAACATTACACTGAACTTCATGAAGAAGAAAAGGATGAAGTGTCTCATTTGAAATCCAGCATCAGAGAAAGCAAGAAGGAGCTTGCTATTTTAGAAGAGCGATATGCCTTTGGAAAAGTAGACAAGGCGATATTTAATAAAGTGTCTTCAAAAAAGAAATTAGAAATTCAAAAACTGGAAAAGCAGCTTTTTGAATTGACTCCTAAGGGTAAATCAAATTTGAAATCCTATATTGATTTTGCACTTGACTTGACATGCAATCTTCATAATTCATGGCTTAAGGCCGATGTTTTGGAGAAAAGGAGAATTCAAAAATGGGTGTTTCCTCAGGGAATTGTCTTTGATGCCCAAAGTTGTATAAGTAGACCGGTGGAAATCTCACCTTTACTGAGGGCGGTGCGAAGCCTTTGATCAAATTCCTTTTTCGTACTAGCTAGTCATTTGTTGCTATTGATTTGAACCATGGAAATCCTTAATCTTGAATTGCAAGGCATACTGGTTTTTTTCCGGTTCCATTATGAATAGTAATACAGGTTTTAAAAGATAAGTGACGGTAATAACAACAACAGGCTATCAACCTAAGCGAATTGACAATTTGAATCCACCTCTGTTGACTCATTCTAAGGATATCTCCATTGTCATTCCAGTCAAAGACAACCAAGAAGGAGTTGACCGATTTCTGTCAGAATTGGAAAATACCCAAACTCAAATGACCTTGCCAAAAGAGGTTATTATAGTTGATAATAATTCGTTGCCTCCGATTGTAATTACCAAGACGTACTCGTTTGATTTACTTTTGGTGCGATGCAAACAAGGAGGACCTGCTTGTGCTCGAAATATGGGAGTAAAACGAGCAAAAACAAAATGGATACTATTTGTGGATAGTGACTGTTTACCAACTTCATCATTGCTAGTTGGGTACATTAATGTCTTACCCAAATCTGTTGCATACGCGGGAAAAGTTAAGGCTCACGGGATAGACGTTCTGTCGAATTATTACGATACCCAAGAAATCTTAATCCCACCAAAAAACGCTCAGGACAATAAAACACCGATACCGGATTATTTAATAACCGCTAACTGCTTAGTTTGGAAGCAAGCATTCAATAGAGTTGGAGGGTTTGATGAACGAATTACCATAGCGGGTGGAGAAGATATTGATTTAGGCTTTAGACTTCTTCAGGTTGGCGATATTAATTATGCCTTTGAAAGTGTGGTGCATCATGATTTTGATGGAGGATTGTTGGGGTTTAGAGAAAGATTTATTCGATATGGCAGAGGTAATAGGATTGTTGAGCATTTGTTTTCGTTGGATTTAAAACCGAGACCATTTAAACCCAATTCTAAAAAAGTTGTCAATTATATTCTAGCTTTTCTTCAGTACAGATGGTTACTTCAAGGCTGGAGAATAGAGGGGGGGAGCATAGGGCAATAAAAAGAAGAAATGTCTCAAGTTTGGAATTATACGGTTTACAAAGAGAATTATTAATCATTAAAAGAACTAAAGTTTAATCTCAAATAAGAAAGATATGGACACAAAAAGCATGGATTTAAATCAACTATATTCAAGTGAAAGAACTGGGGCACAAGAAAAAGAAAGTGATAATGATCCTAGGTCTGAGTTTCAAAAAGATTTTGACAGAATAATTTTTTCTAGTCCTTTTAGGAGACTCCAAAATAAAACACAAGTTTTCCCTTTACCTGGAAGTGTGTTCGTCCACAATAGATTAACCCATTCACTTGAAGTAGCTTCTGTTGGTAGATCCCTCGGAGCGTTAGTAGGGAAATCTATCGTTGACCAATATGGCTCAGTATTAACTGAAAGATCTAAACATTTTTATTCTAATGATCTTCAAAACGTAATAGCTAGTGCGGGTCTTTGTCACGATATTGGCAACCCAGCATTAGGTCACTCGGGAGAAGATGCCATCTCTACTTTTTTCGAAAAGGACAAGATGGAGTTAAGGACGAATTATGATTTTAGTGACAAGGAGTGGGCAGATTTTATTAATTATGAAGGCAATGCAAACGCCATTCGAGTTTTATCCTCTGCTCAAAATGGGAAATTGATTGGTGGGTTGAAATTGACATATTCTACGCTTGCTGCAATAGCGAAATATCCTTGTGAGGCAATTGCTAGGGACAAAGACATATTACACAGAAAAAAATTTGGGTTCTTCCAAAGTTGTAGGATTCAGTTCCAACAGATAGCTCAAGAAACAGGTATGTTGAAAGAGAGCGAATCTCCCGTGATTTACAAGAGACACCCATTCGTCTGGCTTGTTGAGATCGCAGATGACATATGTTATAACGTAATTGACCTGGAGGACGCTCAAAAACTTGGAATTATTTCTTTCGATAAGTGCTTAGAACTATTGCATGACTTAATAGTTTGTTTGAATGTGGAGAAGAAGCAAGAGATTGAATTAAAGTTGGCTGAGATTCTTGATGAGAACGAGAGAATAGCTTATTTAAGAGCAAAGGCAATTAACAGTTTATTAATGGCTTGTAAAGAGCAATACATTTTGAATTTCGAACGCATCATGAAAGGCACGTTGGATAAACGAATATTCGCAATTGTGGAGGGTCAATGCATTGAATTGGAAAAAATCACGAAATTCTCTATAGATTATATTTATAACAATCGGAATGTGGTTGAAATAGAAAATGCAGGTTATAATATTATGAATGATTTGTTGTTGCACCTTCTGATCCCAGTTCTGAAATCGGAAAAGAACATACAGGATAAGAAAGCGGTAAGATTGATTCCAAAGCAGTTTCTTTATGAGGAAGGAACTGATTATCAAAAAGTACTTGGTGTTTTGGATTACTTATCTGGTATGACCGATAACTATGCTAATGACATGTTCAGAAGAATAAAGGGAATTGACATAGGAATGAAGATTTAGTGTCCAAAAAAAAGTCACTACTATTTGGGATGTATTAGTAATTTATTTCTCGGATATTCGGCCAATAGAATTTTTTAAAGGAAATTGCATGTTTACAGGTGGCTAATAAGGGTTAGACCCCAATTTCATCTGAATGATCATCGCATTTCAACACTCCTTAATGGCAAACCCTTTTAAAGAAATACAAGCAGAAATAATCGATCAATACCTGAACGACGATAATCCTCGACCTTGGATTGTCGGTTTTAGTGGTGGTAAAGATTCAACTATGTTGCTCCAAATGGTATGGTATGCCGTAGCAACAATCCCACAAGAATTACGAAGTAGGTCTATCTACGTAGTCTGTAACGATACTTTGGTTGAAAACCCAAAGGTGGCCAGCTATGTTGACTCAGTTTTGGATAAAATTCAAGAGGCTGCACCCAAACAAAGTATGCCAGTCTTTGTGCACAAAACCAAACCTGCTCTTGAAGATAGTTTTTGGATTAATCTAATTGGAAAAGGATACCCTGCGCCTAACAATTCCTTCCGATGGTGTACGGACCGGTTAAAAATAAACCCAACAACAAAGTTTATCTTAAACAAAATTGGTGAGGAAGGAGAAGCAATCATTTTGTTGGGAACTAGAACCGATGAAAGTTCACAACGAGCCCAATCGATTAAGAATAATGAACGCACTGGAGAAAGGTTGAGAAAACACCCTCTCCCCAATGCTTATGTATATGCTCCAATAAAGGATGTGAAAGTTGACGACTTATGGCAATATCTGCTTCAAGCGCCATCACCTTGGGGCGCAAAAAATCGAGACTTAGTGACTATGTATCGCAATGCGAGTGGAGGTGACTGTCCTTTAGTAATTGACGACACAACGCCATCTTGTGGGAATAGTCGTTTTGGTTGTTGGGTTTGTACGGTTGTTAAGAGAGACAAGTCTATGGAGGGGTTGATTGACAACGGCGAGGAGTGGCTCGAACCAATGTTAGACTTTAGAGACATGTTGGTTGAGACCAGAAATTTAAGAGAAGCGCGAGAGGAAAGAAGGAGAAATGATAATCGACCTGTGGACAAGGAAAATCCGGCTGAAATGGGGCCATATACTCCAAAGTACCGAGCGATGTACTTGGAAGAACTATTGAAGGCCCAAAGAAGTATTCAAGTTGATTTTAATCAAGATATTGAGCTAATCACAAACCAAGAACTAGTGGCAATTCAGGTTATTTGGCATAGAGATGCGATTTTTAAGTACAGTGTCGCAGAAATATACAATAAGGTGTACGGGACAGCGTTGCAGGGAAGTGATTTTGACGATGTTCAGGTCTTTGAGAAAGAACTTTTGAATGAAAGCGGTATCGACCATAAGGACATTAATTTAATTAGAGAACTTCTTGAAATCCAGAAATCCAAAACCTTACTGAGAAATAAGGTGGGTTTGCAAAATGATATTGAAAAGAGGCTTGACATTTTTGTAAGAGACGGCAAGTAATGAAAATTCAAAAGATATCATTTGAAAACTATAAAGTGTACTATGGACATAATAGTATCAACTTTTCTTTAGAGGATTCATCGAAGAATATTTCCATAATAAGTGGGAACAATGGTTACGGGAAAACATCGTTTCTAACTGCTTTAATCTGGTGCCTTTATGGTAAATTGATGGTCGAGGTGGATGGAAAGTACAAATCTGAGGTTTTGAGCGCTGGAGGATACATCAACTATTGTAATAATTCCTTTAATAAAGCAGGATACAGGGAAAATCAAAAAAAGGTTCGAGAGTTAGAGACCGAACTTGAAACCATAAACTTAACGAAATCGGAGCGGTTAAACATTCGAAACGAGATAAATTTACTTTCTTCTTTTGGAGTATCTATTGACCTTAAAGATGTACTTCTGCCGTCATTCCCCTGTAACTCCATACAGGTAACGAGATCATTCAACGTGCAGAGTGGCAAGGACACAGTCGAAATATTGATCGATGGTGATTCAAACGAACTAAGCAAAGAAGTCGGCCCAGATATTTTTATAAATGATTTTATCCTTCCGATAGAGATTGCGAAATTTTTCTTTTTTGATGCGGAGAAGATTGTAAGTCTTGCTGAAACAAGAACTTTAGAGGAAAAAAGGAGTTTGAGTAAAGCTTATTCCGAGGTATTAGGGATAAAAAAATACGAAGACCTCAAAACAAATCTAGAAAATCTGAGTACAAGGCTAAAAAAGAAAAATGCTAAAGGAGTTAATAAAAACGTTTTCGACTCTCTGTTAAAGTCAAACACGAATCTAGAGAGAACCATTGAGCATACAAAAGATAAGATTGTTGATTTGGAAGAAGAGCTTAGCCTCATGAAGGCCAAGTCTGATAGGTTGCAAGAGAAGTTAATTAGAGAA
>CAYZWM010000133.1:0-11386 GCA_964482155.1 uncultured Chitinophagaceae bacterium
GTAAAGGCTACCCGTTTTTTAAACTCCCAACTAAGAACTCCCAACTCAAGACTCCCAACTCAAGACTCAAAACTAAGAACTAAGAACTAAGAACTACCCAATAAACAGAAAAGGCAGCCAAGGCTGCCTTTTCACTTCATTTTCAACAAAAGAATCTAGCTTGAACCACTCTGTGGTCAACTATCCATCTTTATATCATGCGACCCTATTTTTGACTCAATTTCAATATTTTAACGCTACCTATCTGTGTATCAATAAAATGCACGAAATACATTCCAGACTCCATTGCCTTTAATTCCACTGTTGGACTCTCAGGATGCACTTTCCGAACTAAACTACCGTCTATGCCTACGATCTCAATAATCTTCGTACGAAAGTCTTTGCCTACCCAAATGTTAAAGGTCTCGTTGGTGTTGGGATTTGGGTATATGTTTCCATCACCTTTCATCATTTGTTTCATTACAAGCACAATTTTAGAGTAGGTATATAGTCCGTCAAAGTCCACCTGTTTTAAACGATAATATACGTCTCCTTTATAAGGTAATATGTCTGAATGTGAGTATCTATTTATCTCAGAACTAATACCTGCGCCTGCTACATCTATGAGAGGAAAAAACATCATGTCATTATATGCCTTTTCGACCGTAAAGTGGTCGTTATTTACCTCTACAGCGGTTGCCCAGGTAATGGACACCCTATTCTCCAAAATTTCCGCATTAAAATTAATAAAATTTACTGGCAACGCTATGGCATTGCCTCCTGTATCTAAACCACAAAACAACGTACTATCTGCATAAATTGTTAGGTCACTGGATGTTGTACTTCCCGTATACGCTGACATCAGAGTTGTATGAGTTGTTTTGCTACCACCAGAACCGATGGTAACATCAGGAGTAGATGAACCCGATCCTGTGGTGTCGCAAATATCGATACACTTCAGTGCACTTGGTCGAGAGCCGTTGATTAAAAAAATTAATGTGGGCACAGTTATGGTGCCGCAGCCACCAATTTCGCCCCCATGGCTCTTTAAGCTTCCATCGATTTCAATTACTCCCCGGTTACTCAGGTAGTTATCAATATGAAGTTCCCCGGTTACATGGACTATGCCTCCGGTGTAATTGACCAATGCTCCTCGACCAATATTGCCGCCCAGTTGCATACCTCCTGTACTGGTCAATGTGGCGCCGCTGTAGTTATAGGCAATAGGCATTCCCACCAAATAAGTCGACCCCGCAGCATCGTTGTCTTTGACTTTTAACTTCTTCACGGTAATCGTTCCATAATTGTGTAATGTCCCCAGGCTTGTGGCACCGTCTCCTATTTTTAATTCATAGTCTCCAAATAAACTGCCAGTTACTTCAACAGTTATTGTACCTATAATACTAACGTTGGCTACTAACTCAACTGTATGTTTTACAATAATGACGTCGGTAGACGCACCAGATGGTACACCATTAACCCAGGTTGACGCTTTGTCCCAGTCGTCATTAACTTGAGACGTATACGTTGTACCAAAAGCCATAAACTGGCTAATTACCACCATAGTCGTGAGCAAAGTAATTTTTTTCATAACGTTTATAAAAAATTTACTTTGACTACAATCTTACGACCAAATTATATACATAAAGAGCAAAAATCATTCGACATACGAAATTGACTCAAATCGCTCACTACAAGTGCAATAGCTAACTGTAGAACAAAACCGAAAATGAGATTTGTCCCGTTTTTAGACATCATAATCCCATTTTGGGACTTCTTTTTGATTTTTAGAAAATCGAAAATCTGGCATTTTTCACTCCATTACGGGGTTAATTCCCATATTTACAACTGATTCTACTACCTCGGTTGCCTCTTATGGTTTAATGGGGCCATTACCACCTACCAACCCACAAAAAAAGCGCCTGGAAATCCAGGCGCTTAACATTCTTAATAGATTTATTTTATTCGTCGAGCTCGCAAACGCTTCCAGGTTGGCAGCACTTTGGCAACTTGCGTTCTGCTTCTTTATTCGCTTTGCGCTTACTGGTTTCATATCCCAGGTCACTAATCAATTTATGAATATCGTCTTCCGAAAAACGTTTGTTGTTATACCGAACGGTTAACATTTTAGATTCCTTGTCCCAAATCGCAAAACTGACACCCTGTACATCCAACGCCTCTTCAATACGTTCCTTGCATTCGCCACATTGAGCTTTTACGGTAAATTCCGTAACGACGCTTTTGGCTTGGACTGTTATACTCAGGCCAATAACCAAAAATAGAATTGATAGTCTCTTCATTGTATGTATCTGTTATTTACGATTTAATCTGTAACGGAAACCTCCATAAACCATTCGTCCAAAAATAGGTCCCCACACCATAGCTGCATCAAAATTTGAGCCATATGGGTTTTCAGCTCCAAGTATCGGATTTGTCTGCTTGGTATTCAAGATATTTTCTACCCCAAAATAAAACTCCACCGACTTTTTAGTTTCCTTACTCAGTTGCCCATTCCACAACACAAATATAGGGCTGTATTCCGCAGCAACCTCTGTATTGTTCAGATACACAAGTCCTGGTAGACGCTGCTTCCCATACAATTGAACCGTTGTGCTCAGTTGCCAGTTCTTTCGGTTCCTTTGAGTAATATTAATAAACCCCCTGTTCTTCGAAATAAAGGGTTTCTGATGTCGTAAACCGTTGTAGACTGTGGATACATCAAACATCCTATAAGCAAGCCTTACCTCGGTTCGTCTTGCTGGATTGAGATCCAGTTGAATCTGTGCACTATTGGCGACAGTACCGTTCTCTAAAGAACCCAAAATCAATTCCCCCTTAGTTTCTCTGTTGACCAATAATTCGTTTGAAAAGTCGGTTCTGAAAAAATCCACCTGGATTTCGGAAGGAATATATCCCAACTTAAATTTATGTTGAACACTGAAACCAGAATTTACGGAAACCTCCTGAATCAAACCCAGGGATTCATCCGGTTGTGTTTGAATTAATATCTCTCTCGATGAGATTAAGACATTTTGGTTTTGAGAAAAGAAATTGGCTGTTCGCCTTCCACTTCCTGCTGAAAATCGCACCGTCGTCTTCCCTTTGTTCAGAACCTTTTTTGCATGCAATCGCAACGTCGGGAACAAACCGAAAATTGAGCTGTAATCACCGCGAACCCCACTGACTACAATCCAGGTGGTGTCTGGCTTCCAGGTATATTCAAAAAAGGCACCAGCGGTATGTTCTGTGCGGTCGAACTGAAACGTGTCAAACCCTTCTTCCACCCAATCAGACAAGAGGGATACTCCTGCTTTGTAACCGTGGTTCGTATTGCCAATGATGGACTGTTTCATAAGGTTAACATAAGCCGTTTGGCCTTTTGTTTTAAACACCTTCTGATTGCTGTCATTACCATACGTGGTTTGACTCGACATAGTGTTAAAAGCATATTGCGAGCCCAGGCTTTTGTACGGTTTGTCTTTGTAAGACTTTCCTAGTTTACCCCAAACATCAAATTGGTCGTTGTCGATATTGACTTGATAATCGGGATTTTCCCCCATCTGTCCCGCGTTCCGCGTGTCCTTGTTGTAGGATGCGCTCAACTGGCCTTCTAACCCATTATCTTTATAAAACTGCCAGCGATTCATTAATTGAAACTGCTTTCCGGTTGGATTGTCCATAAAACCATCTCCGTTGCGATCCATTTCGAAGGGTCGAACTGCAAAACGGCCAAACAAGGACGTTGCTACATGTTGACTCAAATCCTTGTGTACCATTAAGTCGGTTTCTGCTCGACCTGACCCGGATATATATTGGTCCAACATAAATTGTTCCTTTCCAAAGGGCTTTTTCATTTCTATGTTGATCTGGCCCGTCATACTTTCAAATCCATTCACTACGCTACCAGCACCTTTGGTAATTTGAATTCCATTGACCCAGGCTGCGGGTATAAAGCTCAATCCATAAAACGAATTTAATCCCCTTACTGAAGGCATAAATTCTCGTGTTATAGATGTATATACCCCATCTAACCCAAGCATTTTAATCTGCTTGGTTCCAGTTATGGCATCGGTAAATGATACATCAATGGCAGGAGCGTTTTCAAAACTCTCTGACAAGTTGCAGCACGCTGCCTTTTGAAACTCTCGTTCACTTAAGTTTATGGTTGTTTTGGGATCAATAGATCGTATTCCATAACTCTTTCTCCTAAACTTTACCTCGGTCCCTGTCAACAGACCTGAATTGGGTTGTAAAACAACCTGAAAATTGGTGGTTCCATGATGAGCATGGATGGTATCGCTTAACAAAGAGACGTAGGATACCGAAATCCTACAAGGCATAATGCTGGCCTCAATGGCGAAATAACCTGAACTGTCTGTAAGCGCACCGTTTGGAAAACCTATTTCCTGAATCATGGCACCCTCAAGAGGTACTTTTTTCTTATTTACTAATTCATAAACATGGCCAGTAATGGTCTGACCGTATACGTCAACTCCCATAAAAAGGGTTAGAAGACATAAAATTTTTATACTGTATTTTTTCACTTTCTTTACATTTAATATTTGACAAACATCAAAACACCATTACCTTTCTAAAAGGCTGGCTTACGTCTTGTAAAAAAAGAAATGCTAACAAAGAGTAACTTGAGTCAGGTCTCGAATGTCGACCTTAGGAACGGGAATGTCTGGAATCAATAATGTAAGATAACTACTCCCTTGAATCTCAAATTTTGCCACAACCACAGTCGGACCAAACGCATACATTTCATTTTTGTGGTCAAGAGAGACCAACTCAGACAGCGTATAGTCCAATAATTGAGGTTTAACGTCAACTTGATCAGACGTGCAACAGTCGCTCTGCATATCCATGCCACAGTTGCCATGATGACACGATTTTTCAACCTCGCCAAAATGAATCGATTCGATTTCATTACTACAATAATCTATACACAATTGAACCCCTGTAAGACTAAACAGAAGAGCCAAGAGTAATAATATGGAGGTTATTCGTTTCAAATTACCGCAAATATAACGATATGTATGACCACGGAGTATGACGCACGAGGTTAATAACAGAAATGTGATAGACGAACAAGGCGCCTTTGTTGTTCAAAGGCGCCTTGCAGTCTTTTTTTTTCAATGATTAATTGGCGGAATTTTCAATCCAGGAAAATCGGATTTCCCTCCTCCCCATCCCCCACCTGGTGTCGTTCCAGGAGAGCTATCGTCAAACAAATCTTCCCATATCGAGTTCTTGCGGCTCGACTGTCTCGATTTCTTTTTGGTATCACATGGGTTACATGGGCAAGGCACAAATACCTTACTGGAATCGGACGGATCCAAATACAGCTGCTGTGTTTGCTCTTCCCAATAACCGGGTTTATCCAACACCTTGTCCTCATCGTCATAACTCAAATCAAATACGACACCGAATCTAAACTGGCTTGCGTTCAAATTCATTTTCTGGGTACCCACATCATAATCCAGTCCATTAAAGGATGTAGCGGAGTAATTCACCACGTCTAATTCCTTTGTACGGATAAGTTCATATCGAAAATCAAGATGGACTCGTGGTGCCAATTTTAATCGTGCCCCCGCTCCGATTTTTGTAGCCAAAGCAGCTCTGGTAAACAGGCCATTGGTCGTCGTACTTTCATATTCAGACGATTCTAACAGTGCTCGCGTAGTTTGAGCGGTCGTAAATATTCGGGTTCCTACGGATGCCGTAACATATGGAATTATGGGTAATTGCGCCCATTCTACCTGGCCCGTCACAAAGATGTCGTTTACGTGACTACGCATAAACGTAAGCCCGCGATCTTCATTGACTGAATTGATGATCACTTCGTCTTTGTCTGATCGTCCGTAAAACTGCATCCCCCAATCAAACCCACCATATATAGCCAGGTTCTCACCAGGACTAAGGTTTCCGGACATAAACTGAAGGTTAAAACCGCTGTTCTCCGTTAAACGGCCTGCAGAATCCCACAGTACTGCATTGTCTGGCGTTTGACTGGTGTAATACACGCCAATCCAACCGTCTTCTATGTCTTTATGGGGCTTAACATCTATGTATTTAAACGTACTATCGACCCAATACTTCGACGTTACTGCTTTGTAGAACTTAGCCGTATCAATCGGTCCAAGTTCCTTTGCTTGAGGTTTAGTTTTTTCATCCGAATTTGGCGGTTCTATTTCTAAAGGAAGTCCTGGGTTCATTTGCTCTAAAACTCCTGAATTATTCCCCATGGTTGATTCGTTGGTTTCTTCTAATGTTGGAAAACTTTCTTGGTTTTGAATAGGTATAATTGGCCCACCACCAAATCCAGCCCTTACCGTATTATCAGGGAGGATGGAAGAATTTATTGACGTCGAATTCTCCTCTCCGCCCTCTGGTTTAAAGCGTGAATCTTTTGGCAATTGGTCCGTAATTTGGATGTGGTCAGATGCTTTTTGTATAGTCTCGGTTACCGGATCACTAAGTAACATGATGCCGGCAGCGATGGTTGTTAATATTGTCATTACTAAAATGTTTTTAAGGTTAAAAATTGTTTTCTTTTTTCTGGTGTTTGGTTGCAACGGCGCAGCAGGTATGCCATCTTCTTCCAGAAGGTTAAGCATGTGTTCCCAATCGCCTGGCAAATAATCAGCCTCATGCCCTTCCAGACCTGTCTTAAAGACTTCTTCGGGTGATATGTGATTGTTTTTGCTCATTATTTAATTATCCAATTTTTCAAAAGTTTGCGCGCATTGCTCACATGCCATTTACTTGTCCCCTTTGAGATGTTTAACTCTCTGGCAATCTCCGCATGCGCATATCCTTCGATGGCAAAAAGGTTAAAGACAACGCGAGTTGATGGAGGTAGTTGCTGAAGAAGTTTTAACAGGTCTTTAGCATACAGTTTCTTAACGATGTCTGGGTTCAGCCCCAGTTGCCCATCATGTTCCTCCATCGGCATTCTACGCTCATATCTGAGCTGTGATCGGATCAGGTCTATGGCCGTCCGCTGTACAATTCGGTAGACCCATCCTCCAAAATCGTATTCCGGATTGTACGATTTAAGATTTTTAAAGACTTTCAAAAAGCCCTGATTCAATGCGGCAAGTGCATCATCGCGATTGCTGAAATAACGAAGGCATAAAGCCATAAGTTTCCCGTGGTACAAGGCGTAGAGCTTCCCCTGCGCCACCCGATCATTCTCCAGACATTGCTCGACCAATTGACTCACATCCGGCTGTGAATCAACGATATGCGCATTATCAAAGGATATATTTAAGGGTGGGTTAATTGTCATTAATTGCGTTGTCCTTCAACTAGAACTACGGCAACAAGTATTCCCGGGTTGGGTTTGAATGAAAAAAAAATAAAATTGGTATGGAACCGTAGATGAACTACACGACTCGATAGTTCTTATTCTCACCGACTCGCCACCCGGTAAATCGTTCTATCTGATAAAGCATGCCTGCCTTAAACCCAAATTTTTTCTTACTTGGGTCATGAGAAAATTTCCAGTTCATATTGGCGATTCGCTTCTGCATCACTTCTGGGTGACTGCCTTTAAAAGGGCGTAATGAGTCAATTTGGGAGTAGTCAAAGTCTTTATCAGGATCATAACGGTCAGAAACCCAATTGTCTGAATGCCAAAGTTTGTTGGCTACAACCGCTTTGGCCATCATATATTTAGGATGTCGTACCCAACCGTAGTGAAACATAGCGGCATCCACTTTTTTCACCTTGAGTTTGCGTCCGTTTTTTCTAAACCCCTGGGCGTCTTTCCAACTCGAAATACCTTTGTCATTCCTGATAATTCGAATCTCTTTTTTGTACCAGGTTCGGCTATCTCCGACAAAGTCATAGCTTCCATAAAAATGGGTATAATCAAACAAGAGACCTTCTACATCAAGGTCTCCCTTATAACGAGCCATTTTGGAACGCAACTCGTCATAGTATCGCTCATGTATGCATTCGTCGCCTTGAATATAGATCAGCCAGTCGGCATGTGGGCTGACAGCCGCTTTGGCTTTGTCCGTTTCGACCGCCAGTACCTTCCCTCCTTCGCGTAACGAATCATCCCAAACGGTATCAATAATTCGGATCTTCTTGGAGTCAATTTCTGAAATCCATCGGCGTGTGTCGTCATCTGCATCCCCAACAGCTACAACCATTTCATCCACCAAAGGCAAGACAGATAAAATCGCCTCCCGAACCGGATAATCCAATTTAACTGCATTACGTACAAAGGTGAAGCCCGATACAAACATGGCGCGAAAATATTACTCAATATGGAATGGTTAAGGTGGAAAGTTGATTTTTTACATTTTATCGGCTTGTCAACATCATTAATGAAACCAAAATGTGCCTATTCGATGCTCCCTTACCCTCCAAAATCATTGAACAATTCCAATAAAACATTTAACATTCGAATTATCTTTGCGGCAATGTATTACAACAACGTATTAGAAACCATTGGGAATACTCCTTTGGTTAAGCTAAACAAGATCGTAGAAGGCGTTCCAGGGACGATTCTAGCCAAAATTGAAACGACCAATCCTGGAAATTCAGTAAAAGATCGAATGGCCTTGCAAATGGTCCTCGATGCAGAGAAAGATGGCCGACTTCAACCCGGTGGTACTATTGTGGAAGGAACCAGTGGTAATACAGGTATGGGGCTGGCGTTAGTTGGCCTGATCAAAGGGTATAAATGCGTTTTTGTTACAACAGACAAACAGAGCAAGGAAAAGGTTGATATTTTAAAAGCCGTTGGTGCCGAAGTTATTGTTTGTCCTACGGATGTAGATCCATCAGACGAACGGTCGTACTACTCAGTTTCTAAGCGACTTGGTGAAGAAATTCCAGGAGCCTGGTACGTGAACCAATACGACAACCCAAGTAACGTTAAAGCACACTACGAATCAACCGGGCCAGAAATCTGGGAACAAACGGAAGGTAAAATTACCCACTTCGTAGTTGGTGTTGGAACAGGTGGAACCATTAGCGGTGTTGGCCGTTATTTGAAAGAAAAGAATCCCGATATACAAATTTGGGGCATCGATACATACGGTTCGATTTTTAAAAAATACCATGAAACTGGTGAATTTGACGAAGGTGAAATTTACCCGTACATCACGGAAGGTATTGGTGAAGACATATTACCAAAATGCGTAAACTTCGATGTTATTGACAAGTTTGAGAAGGTAACGGATAAAGATGGTCTGGTTTATCAACGACAACTAGCACGAGTAGAAGGCATCTTAGTTGGAAACTCTGCCGGTAGTGCCGTTAAAGGCATTATACAACTTAAAGAGCATCTCAAACCTACGGATGTGGTTGTCGTGCTCTTCCACGATCATGCAACACGATATATGGGTAAAGCGTTTAACGACGACTGGATGAGAGACCGTGGTTTTTTAGATACCAAACCAAAAACAGCCTTAGACCTGATTTCAAGTCATCAACATTTACCTCTGGTAACCGTGTTGGATACTGATTTAGCGAAATCTGCATTTGAAAAAATGGAAAAATACGGTATTTCGCAGCTACCCGTTGTTAATGAACAAGGGTACTTTGTGGGGTCTCTAAACGACAACCACATTTTTAAACTGTTGTTAAACGACTCGACGGTAGCAGATAAGGCAGTAAGTGACATCATGTTAGAGGCTTTTCCAATCGTAGGATATTACGAACAGATTGACGCTATTTCGAAGGCTATTAGCCAGGGAAACCCCGCCGTTATGGTGAAAGATTTGGGAGGTGTGTATCACATCATAACCAAATACGACATTATTTCTGCGTTGGCCAGGTAGTTCTCGATACAGCGAGCCGGCATCGTCTTGATCGTATCGAGAAGCAGTAATAATTTCATATTTAGCTCTAATTAATCACTGAAACTGACTCAAAAAATGGCAAAACAGTTTACGGATCAAATGGGAAATGTGTTGGAGCTAAAACAGACTCCAATCCGCGTTATTTCTCTGGTTCCATCACAAACCGAATTGCTATACTACCTTGAAATTACTCCCATTGCTCAGACCATATTCTGCATTCACCCTTCGGTGGAATTCAAAAAATCTACCAAAATTGGTGGAACTAAGAAGCTTAATCTGGATAAAATCAGAGACCTCAAACCCGATTTGATTGTTGGGAACAAGGAAGAAAATAATCAAGATCAAATTGAAGAACTTCAGGTAGAATTTCCCGTATGGATGAGCGATGTTAACTCGCTTGATGATGCGTATGAAATGATGGTTAAACTGGGTGCTCTTCTTAATAAATCTAAAGAAGCCAATCTTTTAAAACTCCAAATTCAAGAGCGGTTTAATCGTTTAATAACTCCTAACACCCATAAGCCAACCGTTCTTTATTTCATTTGGAATAATCCTGTATATGGTGTCGCCAACAACACCTTTATTCATGACGTTTTGGTCAAATCCGGTTTTTACAATATGTTGATATTTCAACAACGATACCCCGAAATTGCCTTAGAGGACATCGCAGAAATTGGACCTGAATACATCTTTTTATCCAGCGAGCCCTTTCCGTTTAACGAAACTCACCAAAAAAACTTGAAAAGTGAATATCCAGACTGCGAACCCATTTTGGTAGATGGGGAGATGTTCAGTTGGTACGGAAATAGGCTTTTGGATACACCAGCCTACATTACAGCATTAAAAGACAGACTTAAGAAGTAACGGACCAAATCGTACATTTGAGGATCAATACAGATAGTTAAATGAGTTCCAAGATAGACGAATACATTGCCAAGCATGATGGATGGACAGAAGAATTAGTCGCGCTTCGCAATCTGTTTTTATCCACCGAAATGGAGGAATCCATCAAATGGGGTGCTCCCATTTACACGGTCAATGGAAAAAATGTAACGGGGATGGCAGCGTTTAAGAATCATTACGGTATCTGGTTCTTTAATGGTGTTTTCTTAAAAGACAAACACAACTTGTTGATTAGCGCTCAAGAAACAACCAAAGCGTTACGACAAATCAAATTTCAAAAAGGAGATCCTGTAAACTTCGACCACGTGCGTGAATATGTGCTTGAAGCCATTGAGAATGAGAAGAAGGGAATGAAAATCAAACCCCAAAGAACCACGACGTATGAGATGCCAGACCTTTTAAAATCGGCTTTGGACAACACGCCTGAATTTCTGGACGCCTTTAAATCTCTATCTATGGGGAAACAAAAGGACTATGCCAACTACATCACAGAAGCCAAACAGGAAAAGACAAAGCTCACTCGATTAGACAAGATCAAGCCAATGATTCTTGAAGGCAAAGGGCTTCATGATAAGTATGTGAGATAGTTGATAGTTCTTAGTTGGTAGTTCTTAGGTTTTTAATGTTTAGTTGTTAATTTTTAATTGGCTGTCCCTTAGAACATCCCGTATTGTTACATC
>CAYZWM010000134.1:0-11205 GCA_964482155.1 uncultured Chitinophagaceae bacterium
GAAAAAGTTCATTTAGATGTGTCGACCATTTCGAGAGTGGCAAGCAGTAAATACGTAGAAACTGATTTTGGCATATTTGTGTTGAAACATTTTTTCTCAGAAGGAATTGTTACCAGCAGTGGGGCTGAGGTGTCCAACAAAGAGGTGAAGAAAATTTTAAGCAATGCCATTGCCAGTGAGAATAAACAGAAACCTTTTACCGATGGCAAGCTCCAGGAATTGTTGAAGGAAAAAGGGTATAACATCGCTCGAAGAACGGTTGCCAAGTACCGTGAGCAATTAAATATCCCTGTGGCCCGATTGAGAAAAGAGTTACTGTGAGCAAAGCTTTAGCAAACATAATCTCATTCGTCTTTCATCCCATTTTTGTTCCCATCTTTGGTGTACTGGCTATTGCAAATTTTCATTTTGTTGTGGCCAGCAAGCTCAATGCACAGCCTAAACTGGTTTTGATCTCCGCGTTTGTTTTGGTTTTATCAATTATGCCACTTATGGGCATTATGTTTCTTTTGAAGAAGTATACGGTTAAGGATCTTTCTGCCATATCCAGACAAGAACGAAGCAGAGCGGCATTTGCCTTATTTGTGATTTATGGTTTTGTTGCCTGGCGGTTCGATTCCTTTTTTATTCACCCCATACTCCAATTGTTTGTTATTGCCCTGGCTTCAAGCAGTGCTGTATTGGCGCTGGCAAGCCGCTATAAAAAAGTTAGTTTTCATGTTTTTGCATGGTCTGGAATGATTGTTCTGATGGCCCTTTTAGCGAGGACCAATAATCTGTCTTTTGTTTTTTGGGTATTGGCTACGCTTTTGGTTGCCTCATTGGTTGCGGTTTCACGTTTGAAATTGAAAGCGCATAATCATCCAGAAGTGTATCTGGGTTTTTTTCTAGGTTTAATTTGCAATATTGCAGTTTATTTGATTTTTGATGGAAGAATATAGTTGTATAAAGTACGAACTTAAAGGTGGCGTTGCGTACATCACGTTAAATCGGCCAGATGTATATAATGCGTTTAACGATACTCAAAGCTATGAGTTGCAAAATGCATTGAAGAGTGCAAAGCGCGATAAAAATGTTCGCGTTGTAGTGTTGACAGGAGCTGGAAAAGCGTTTTGTTCGGGTCAGGATTTGAAAGCAATTGCCGGAGCAGAGAATCGTTCTTTACGAGACTCTCTGGATAAACGATATAATCCCATCATAAAAGCGATGAGGAGCATGCCAAAGCCCATCATTGGTAAAATAAACGGTGTTGCTGCAGGCGCAGGTTGCTCTTTGGCATTGGCGTGTGATTACACCATCGCATCTGAGTATGCAAGTTTTATTGAGGTGTTTGTAAACGTTGGTCTTGTTCTGGATTCTGGGTCGAGCTACTTTTTGCCTCGGCTTGTTGGAAGTGCCAGAGCATTTGAAATGGCTACGATGGGAACGAAGGTTAAGGCTCAACAAGCCCTTGATTGGGGCATAATCAATAAGGTTGTTTCTGCCGATGAGTTAGATAAAGTAACAGACGAAGTAGCAGCGTATTATGAGAATGCACCTACGAAGGCCATCGCATTGATGAAGCAAATGATCAATAAATCGTATCATTCTGATTTGAACCAAATGTTGGAGTATGAAGCGTGTTGTCAGGAAATTGCAGGCAGTTCCAACGATTACAAAGAAGGAGTGACGGCATTTAACGAAAAAAGGAAACCAAATTTTACGGGGAATTAATGACTTTGTCTAGACAGCTTTCTCTGTTACCTTTGATAACTGTGAAGAAGCTATTATTCATCTTTGTCTTCATCGGAATCTCCACCTACGGATTTTCCCAGTACGTAGAACCTTGCGCAACCAATTCGTATCTTGATTTTCTTGAATCTCAATATCCGGGAATAAAACAAAACGTAGATTATAATTATCAAAAGGCCGTAGCGGCGTCAAAGGCAATCAACTCCCAATTCGGAAAGGCCGACCCTATCGACACGACCTATGTGGTTCAGGTTGTTTTTCATGTGATTTATAATACAGATGAACAAAATATTGCTGAGCGACACGTACTTGAAGAGTTAGATGTAATCAATGCGTGTTTTAACCGCCAGAATGCAGACACCATAAATACCAGAGAAGTTTTTAAACCTGTAGCTGGGAGCAGTCGCATTCAATTTGAATTGGCTAGCGTTGATCCAATGGGTAATCCAACAAATGGTATCACGCGAAGAAAAACCAACTTAAATACCTTTAGTACAGGAGGTAGTGCCAGTAAAACGGATTATGTAAAACATACCGCTACTGGAGGCACCGATGCCTGGAATACGGACAAATACCTCAATGTTTGGATATGCAATCTAAACATACAGGGTATTCGTGTTTTGTTTGGATACGCCTTTCCACCGGTAAACGCAGCTTTTTGGGATAGCGAATATTACAAAGGGAAAGACAGACAAGGTGTTGTATTGCATTACGAAACTGTTGGTCCCAATAATCCTGCAGACTTAGACGCTTCTATATATACCAATGAGAAGACCGCTGTTCATGAAATTGGCCATTATTTTGGTTTACGTCATGTCTGGGGAGATTCTCGTTTTAATGGGTGCAACGCAGATGATTTTATAGACGATACCCCTCCTAGCATTGCGGCTACTCGAGGTTGCCCAGAGAATGCGAATACATGTAGTGGAGATAATCTTCCTGATCAGGTTGAGAACTACATGGACTATGGAAGTGCAATATGTTCAAACATGTTCACCGTGCAACAAATTGGCGTGATGCGTTACAATATGGTCAATTTAAGACCAGGTTTGGCGGAAGAAGTACTGGTTTACAAGGACATTCCTGATGTAAAGGACTTGACATTGTACCCAAATCCAGCAACAGATTATATTGAGTTTTTTTGGTTAAATATTACAGAAGAACCCATTTCTATTCAGGTGCTTAACTATCTTGGGCAAGAGGTGTTGAACCAAACTCAGGTTAAGACAGATTACATTACTCGATTCGATCACATCGATTTAGCCAACGGGTATTACCGGGTCAAGGTGATGTCGGGCAACGAGGTAATACTGGAACAGTCCATTTTACTGGTGGGTCACTAACCATCTTAATAACACTGCTATTTTCCTTGTTCTATTTAATTTACACTACCAATATGTGTTTAAATTATAAGTATAAGTGTCTGATTTTAAGGTATATGTGTGAGGCACACTTCCATGTTTTATTGTTAGACAAGCATGAAATTGCTTCTTTTTGTTCGTAAACCGTTGATTTTCACAATCTTCTAATTTTTTGTATCGACCAAACCTGAGTTTGTTTGTGGCTTAAAGTGTACCTGGACTTTTGTTCCGGACATAAAGACAACTTAAAGTTTCACAAATGAAGGGTTCTTTACGAATTTCACTGACCACTATTCTCTTGGGTGCCACGGCCATTTTTGGTACGCAGAATACAGTGCAAGCTCAACCGTGTTATTCCGGTTTTGATCATCGTCTTCCTATCGAGTTGGACAACAGCTACAATTCGAAGCTGGAGAATTACGAAGTCAAATTATCGCTCAGCACATCTACTCTTATCAGTGCTGGAAAGATGAAAAGTCTTGGCCAGGATATTCGTTTTCTTGATGGTTTGGGATCTGAGTTGGATTACTGGATTGAAGATGGAACCATTAATTCTACCTCTACAGTCATTTGGGTAAAGGTAGACTCCTTGCCAAATTATGCCAAGGATACGATCTATATGTATTATGGCAATTCGTCAGCACTACCAAAAAGTGATGCGCAGGCTACTTTTCAGTTAGTCGATGAATTTAATGGATCCACATTAAGTTCAGTTTGGGGAAGTTGCGGTAGTGGAACAGTTGCTCTATCGGGTGGTAAACTCAAATTGACATCAAACAGCAGTACCGCAAGAATTACAACGAGTAAAGGAATTTCAGGGCCAGTGATTGTTGAGCTACACGGCGTTTCATCCAGTGGAGGAACGGCAGTAGTTGGGCAGATAAACACGTCTAACGCAGGTTTTGCCATCACCCATGATGGAACCAGTATGCAAATGGCCTCCATTGCCAACGGATCTTCCTGCTTAAATAAATCAACCTACGGAAGTACAACAACCAGCAGTTTAACAGGAGATTGGTCATTCGTTTGGAGCGGTTCCGAGCAGACAGCTTCTTTGCCTGGCAAGTCCGTAAGTACAACAAACACCACATATTCCATGACCAATAAAACCAGCATTGTAATTGCGAATGATGGGGCATATGGAATTTTGGAGATCGACTATTTACGAGTCCGAAAATATACTGCCAAAGAGCCTTCTGTATCTTTTGGGACAGAGCAAAACATGAAATTTACTATTTCGGCTAGCTATACATCGCCTCTTTGTGCAGGGGGTGTTTTGGAACTGGGGGTTAACACCGTTTCTGGCGCCACATATTCATGGACTGGTCCAAATGGGTTTAAATCAAAACTTCAAAGCCCGCAAATTACAGGAGTAAGTACGTCAGACGCTGGCCGTTATGATTTGACTGTGGAAATTTCATCTGGCTGTGCCAGTAAATCAACATCTGTTAACGTAAACATATCGCCTAAAGCAGTCGGTGGAACGGTTGGTGGAGCACAAACTATATGTGCTGGGTCCAATTCAGGATTGCTATCATTAAGCGGACAGACGGGTAATGTATTGCGATGGGATTCTTCTACCAATGCAAGTGGCCCGTGGGTGAGTATATCAAACACAGGGCTTAACCAGTCGTATTCAAACTTAACCGTATCCACATACTTTAGAGCCATGGTCGTTAATGGAAGCTGTTCGATAGACAGTTCTTCCATCGTGAAGATAACCGTTACTCCACCTTCAGTAGGTGGTTCGATGTCCGGTTCAGATTCCGTGTGTGCAAGTGCCAACTCCGGAATATTATCGGTCAATAGCTTTACCGGCAATGTGATTCGATGGGAAACCAGCACAAACGGAAATTTATGGAACACGATAACGAATAAAGGCACGACCCAGGCTTTTGTCAATCTAAAACAAACAACGTATTACAGAGCAGCGGTTCAGAATGGAAACTGTGACATTGTGTATTCTTCTTTAGGGACTATTCAGGTTGACGAATTAACCGTTGGTGGAACGATCAATGGAGGGGCTACAGTTTGTCCGGATGCAAACAGTGGGTGGTTGGTATTAACAGGTAATCGAGGAAGTATTGTTCGGTGGGAAACTACCCAGGTGGGTTCTAGCCTATGGAGCTCGATTACGAATAGCAACGATAGTTTGGCCTATACGAATTTGAGCAAGAGCATGGTATATAGAGCCCTGATCAAAAACGGTTCCTGCGGTGCCGATCTTTCATCAAGTTCAGTGATTACCGTTTTGTCTCGATCTAATGCGGGAACAATATCTGGTGGTAAGGAAGTTTGTGAATCTGCAAATTCTGGAACGCTCACACTTTCTGGAATCAACGGTACGATTCAAAAATGGCAGAAAAAAACCATTTCGACTTCCTGGAACGACATCGCAAACACAAGCACATCACAAAAATGGTACAACCTAACAGATACAACCGACTATCGAGCAATCGTATCGAACGGAAGCTGTAAGTCGGATACGTCGGCTAAGGCAACGGTTCTTGTAAACCCAACCTCAGAGGGAGGATATATCGATGGGGTAAGTGAGGTTTGTATTGGCACCAACTCAGTGGACCTAAAAACGAAAGCGACGGTTGGAAATATTACCGAATGGCAAACATCTGCAACGGGTTATTCTCCATGGACCATCATTACAAATACAACAAAACAACTTAGTCAAAGCAATTTATCAAACGATACGTATTACCGGGTTAAAGTAAGAAACGGCGTTTGTGCTTCGGTTTATTCGACCACCAAAAAAATAGAAGTCAATGCCTTAAGTAATGCAGGCAATATTGTTGAAAGCTTACAGGTGTGTGAAGGAACGAATTTTGGAATAATAAAAATCGCCGGAGAAACGGGTCAGGTTGTTAAATGGCAAAAAAGATATTCAATGACTGCAGCGTGGCAAGATGAAACAAATAATTCCACCAAATACGAAGTACAAAATATCTCAAAAACGGTTTACCTAAGAGCTATTGTTAAAAACCGGGTATGTATGGCAGATACCTCTAAAACAGGCTCTGTTGAGGTGTCGAAATACAGTAGGTCGGGTGACATCTATGGTGATCAACAATTATGTTCAGAAATTAACGATGGAAACGTAGAAATTAAAGACAACCAAGGCGATGTGTTATTCTGGGAGTTTTCGGAGAATAACGGTGCAAACTGGAATAGAGTGGTTTCCAATAAAACAATCTATACTTATAAGAACCTGGCCACAACTACAGTGTTTAGAGCAGTAGTCAAAAATGGGGTTTGTCCACAGGATATTACCCAATTCGCTACCATTGAAATTTCCAATTCTTCAAACGCTGGTCACCTGACCTCGACGGATTCAGTCCTTTGTTTTGAGATTAACAATGGAACTATTCAACTCGTAGGACATGAAGGAAATGTTGTCGATTGGCAGCGTAAGGAAGGAGCAGCATCATGGATGTCAACTCAGAACCAAACCAACAAGCAGGTTTACAGCAATATTTTAAATTCAGTCCAATTTCGTGCCATCGTTAAGAATAACTATTGTCCGAACGATACAACAGACGCCTTTGGATTAACTGTTTCTCCAACTTCTATAGGCGGAGATATTGTGGGAGACATGGAAGCGTGTGAGGATGTTGGAACATCTTCGTTGAACCTACAAAATCATGTTGGTCATATTGATGGATGGCAGTCAGGTAAGGCACTCAACGGTCCCTGGTCAGACTTAGGAGCAACAACTGAAAGCCTATTGCTCGATAACAGTGGTCCAACCAAATTCTACAGAGTAGCCGTAACCAGTGGAGTTTGCCCAAAGGCGTACAGTCAGGTATTCCGTCATACGGTATTTGAAAAGACATTAGGGGGAGAAATTAATGGTGGCAAAGAGGTATGTAAGGGCAATAATGAAGGCATCTTAGAGCTCAACGGGAGCAACGGAGAAATTCTGGATTGGGAGACATTGAATGAAGATGGTACGTGGTCAACGATCAACTTCAAAGGAGACTTATTCTGGTTTGAGAATTTGACTGAGTCAACAACGTATCGAGCTCGAGTTCAAAATGGTCTATGTGTTGAAGCCTTTAGTGAGGTGGCAAGCATCCTGACAAACCCGGTTCCTGTAGTAGATTTTACAACAACCAATCCATGTGAAGACCAGGTTATAAGCTTTTCGGATTTATCTACCATTGGTTTTGGTAACATCATAGAGTCTATCTGGGAATTTTCGGACGGTTTTACAAGCCAGGCTACAACCTTCGACAGAATCTTTCAAGTACCAGGGAAATACAACATAACCCTAACGGCACAATCCGATAAAGGATGTATAGAGCGCCTTGACAGGGAACTATTCGTTGCCGAAACACCGACAGCATTTTTCAGAATTAATAATGGTGTAAGTCAGAGTTCGGCTTGTTTGGGAGTTGATATTCAACTGGAAGACCTAACCACCTTTTCTGACAAAACTGACCTGGAATTTGACTGGAAGTTTGGAAATGGGAACACAAGCAACATCGCTAACCCAACCACTCAATTCAACATGTCCGGTTCATACAACATTGTCCTTACCGTTAATACGAGAAACAATTGTTCCGATAAACACACGATGAATTACTTGGTTCTCGATGAAATTAAACCAACCGCAGTAGATGATATTGAAGCAAGTCTTGGAATAGGTGCTCAACTGAATGCCAAAGGAAGTATAACGTATCGTTGGCAACCAGAAGAATTTGTGTCCGATCCCACAATTCCCAATCCGATAGCTACGGTAACTG
The DNA here is from genome assembly GCA_964482155.1 of uncultured Chitinophagaceae bacterium. Taxonomy (GTDB): domain Bacteria; phylum Bacteroidota; class Bacteroidia; order NS11-12g; family UBA9320; genus UBA987. The sequence goes on from CAYZWM010000134.1 coordinate 7,850, forward strand.
AATCTACTCAGTTTGTCGTTACAGGAACGGATTACTACGGTTGTGAAAGTATGGACTCAGTTTGGGTGATGGTTACCGAAGACTATACCGTAATTCCAAGCAACGTGATCACACCAGACGGAAATTTAGAAAACGACGTATGGGTGGTTCAGAATATTGAAAATTATCCAAAAAACAACGTTTCAGTCTTTGATCGCTGGGGCAGGGAAGTCTTTACCGCTAAAGGGTATCAGAATGATTGGGGAGCAACAAATAGGAATGGACATCTCTTAATGGATGGTACGTATTACTACGTGCTTGAATTTCCTGAAGTTGATAAAATAATTAAAGGTGCTATCACCGTAGTAAGAAATAATTAATTGGAAAGACAATGAGAACTAAGAAAGCATTACTACTCGCCCTGTTTATTCATCTAACTTTTGTCGGGAAAGCCCAGCAAACACCATTGGTAAACCATTCTTACGTCAACAATTACCTGGCTAACCCAGCCTATGCTGGCGACAAGGGTACCAACCTCTATATATTGAATCGGCTGCAATGGGCTGATGTTGAAGGAGCACCAGAAACCTTTATAGCCTCCATAGACGGTCGGCTTGGGAATACCAATTTGGGTTACGGCCTCATGATAATAAATGATGTAACCAATATTGTTGGTCGATCAGGGATTTTTGGGACGTACGCCTATAAACTGCCAATTAATAAAGAATCGCAATTGTCTTTTGGCTTATCCATGGGGTATGAGCAAAACAAGTTGTTGTTTGATCGGATCAATGCACAAAATCCGATGGAAATTGCCTTGATCAATAACATTGAGAGCCAATCCAATTTCGATGCAAATGCAGGCATCGTGTTTAGCCATGATAAGTTCAACGTAGGCGTTTCTTCGTATCAACTCTTTGCGAACAGAAACGGATTTCAGGATGAAACCAGTCAGGCTCAATATGTGTATGCATTTATGAGGCACTATGTGGCCAACGCAGGTTATCGAGTTGTTCTTGATCCGGATAGGGTATACCTCGACCCAACGGTGTTGGTTCGTTTTGCACCAGAAATTATTCCTCAAACCGATGTCAATATGATGTTAAACTTTGCGAACACAGCATGGATAGGCGTTGGTTTTAGAACGAACTATGGCGCAAATTTTATGGCTGGCGGCGTTTTGGGTAAGAAGTTGGTAGCAAGTTATTCGTATGGCCGGAGCGTAGGGCCAATTGAAAAACTAAGTGCCAATTCGCATGAATTCATGTTGGGATTTAAGTTTAATGGTATTGTCGACAAAAAAGATGGCGACAAAGACGGTGTTTTTGATGCCGTTGATAAACAACCAAACACACCTGAAGGATGTGAAGTGGATGGATTTGGCGTGGCCCTCGATAGCGATATTGATGGCGTGCCTAATTGTTTAGATCAGGAACTTAACACGCCTTTAGGGGCTCCTGTGGATGAATATGGTGTCGCACTTGACGATGATAAAGATGGCGTAATAAACTTGTACGATAGGGAGCCAAACTCGCCGGGTGATTGTCCGGTAGACAGACTAGGTGTTTCAATCGATACCGATATGGACGGTGTGTCTGATTGCAACGATATGCAACTCAGAACTCCCTTGGGTGCTCAGGTAGATGAAGATGGGGTAGCCCTTGATGCAGATAAAGATGGGGTTGCAGACTTATACGATCTTGAACCAAACACACCACATCATGAACACTTAGGTGTGAGTCAGCCTTTAAGTGCTGCAGGTTGTGTTGTAGATGCTCACGGAGTGGCTAAAGATTCGGACAAAGATGGGGTTAAAGATTGTGTGGATTTAGAACGGAATACGCCTTCTGGAGCAGAAGTCGATAGCAAAGGACGTGCAATGGATACCGATGGAGATGGTGTGCCTGACGGAATTGATAGAGAGGTCAATTCACCAACGGATGCCAAGGTTGATAAATGGGGAGTTGCTTTGCCAGATCCAGGATCGTTGGATGACGATAATGACGGAGTACCAAATGCGAAAGATTTAGAGCCCAATTCACCTGAAAATGCCAACGTAGATGAATTTGGAAGAGAGATAAAGATACACAATCCCATTACTGAAAATAAACTGGAGATCAAGGATATGGAAGATAATTCCGATGCATGGGATTACTACATGGTTGTCGGTGTATTTAAGAACAAGAGCAACCTAAAAGGGTATCAGGCTAAGCTCCAAACAAAGTACGGTGAACGTACCCAAGTTTTACTCACAAAAGCTGGATACAACTACGTATATACGAAGGTTGTGTTGACTCAGGAAGAGGCTCACCAGGAAGCTGATCGCTTGATAAATAATAAGCTTGAAGACTTTATTGTAGGGAATCCATGGTTGTGGAAAGAACCCAAAAAGAAATAATAGATAATACTACTCAACTATTTAGTTAAAATTTAGGCAGAACTTTGGTTCTGCCTTTTTTGTTGAATGAGTACATTTGCACCTCTTAATAGAAAATAGAACTTATGGCATTCGATATCAACCTTATCAAAGACGTTTATTCCAAAATGGGCGAGCGCATTGAAGCAGCTCGCAATACGGTAGGCAAACCCCTAACTCTAAGCGAGAAGATTTTGTATTCTCATTTGTGGGATAAGGTGCCGGCAAACGGGTACAAGCGCGGTGAATCGTACGTTGACTTTGCACCCGATAGAATTGCGTGTCAGGATGCCACAGCTCAAATGGCACTTCTCCAGTTTATGCAGGCAGGTAAGAAAAAAGTTGCTGTACCAACAACGGTACACTGCGATCACCTGATTCAAGCAAAGGTTGGGGCCGATGAGGATTTGCAAAATGCCTTAAATACCAGTAACGAAGTATTTAATTTCTTAGAAACTGTTTCGGATAAATACGGAATCGGGTTTTGGAAACCTGGAGCGGGAATTATTCATCAGGTGGTATTGGAAAACTATGCCTTTCCTGGTGGTATGATGATCGGTACAGATTCGCATACGGTTAATGCCGGTGGTCTCGGTATGTTGGCTATTGGTGTAGGTGGTGCGGACGCCGTAGATGTTATGGCTGGAATGGCCTGGGAATTAAAGTTCCCTACATTGATAGGCGTTAAATTAACAGGTACATTAAGCGGTTGGTCGGCACCAAAAGATGTCATACTTAAAGTGGCTGGAATTCTTACGGTAAAAGGGGGAACAGGCAGTATTGTAGAATACTTTGGAGAAGGCGCTAAATCACTTTCTTGTACTGGAAAAGGAACCATTTGTAACATGGGAGCTGAAATTGGAGCAACCACGTCTACATTTGGATACGACGAAAGTATGGAGCGATACTTACGCGCAACGGATCGATCGGATATTGCCGATGCAGCTAATGAGGTGAAACA
>CAYZWM010000135.1:0-11186 GCA_964482155.1 uncultured Chitinophagaceae bacterium
GAGGGCCGCGCAAATCTTTGGCAAGAATTCTTCCGTTCTCATCCAACAAGAATGATTTAGGAATTCCCGAAACATGATACAATGCCGCTGCAGAACTTTTCCAACCTTTTAAATCACTTACGTGGGTCCAGGTTAAACCATCCTTTGCTATTGCCGCTTTCCATCGGTCCGCATTATTGTCTAATGAAACACTAAATACTTCAAAACCCTGATCGTGATATTCATTAAATACACGAACTACATTTGGATTCTCTGCACGACACGGACGACACCATGATGCCCAGAAATCAATCAAAACCACCTTACCACGTAAGGACGAAAGCTTCACCTTTTCGCCAGATGGACTGGTCAATTCTATTTCCGGTGCTAAACCACCGACATCAAGTGCATTCACTGAATTAATTCGAGTTTCCAATCGCTTGGTAAAAATGCTCTCAGGGGCATCAGCCTTAAGCTTTGTTAATGCATTGTCCAATAACGTTGGAGAAGGTTTAGGCATAACATATATGGCTGCAAAATACGTTGCAGGACCTCCTGGTGTGTTGTTTACAAAGTTTGTCACCTCTGTATTCATTTTATTCTGAAGCGCCATAAATTCACCATTAATAGCTCTTTTCGCGCTATCTGAAATTGACTTAGGGTTCACATCTGCATATTTCTTCTGGAAGTTCGCATTGTCTTTGTTGTGCCCTAAATAAATATCATACAATTCCTTGAGTCGCTCGTTATCTTTATCTCCTTTTACACTTGTTTCAATGAAATCACCGGTCGTCAGATTGAGCTCGATTGACTTACCATTTTGCAATAACACCGGCACCCCTGGAGGTTTCATGGTATTGATTGTTACATAATAAAACATAGGGTCTACTGAGTTCGCGTTGAATTCATATTTACCCTTATCGTCTGCTCTTACCGAATCTGTAAATGCCAATTGACCCTGATCCAATTTCTGAAGGACGATGAGTTTGCCTGCACCGTTCGACACTTTCCCTTTTAATATAAACTGGTCTCCGGTTGGTTTTTCCTTAATACCCGGTTCTTCCACAATTTGGGACGCTTCGGTAGCTTTTTCGCTATCATTGGCTACGCTTTTATTTCCACAGCCAACAATGGCAATAGCTCCTAAAACCAACGAAAAAACGGTTGGTGAAATTAATTTTCTAAATTCTATTCGTTTCATATGTCTAATTGTTTAACAAATAAAGTGCCCAAAGGTGTTTTATTTAATTAATCTAATTTTTCTCTAAGTTTTTGACTGGTAATCTTAGGATCTGCTTTCCCACCACTGTGTTTCATAACTTCTCCCATAAACAATCCTAAAAGACCTTTTTTACCATTTTTATACGCTTCAACCTTGTCAGGATATGCTTGTAACGCCTTGTTTATGAGCTCATCTAAAAAGTCATCATCACTGTTTTGGATAACGTTCATTTCTTCTGCCAATTGCAAAGCTGTTTTGGTGGGATTTTCAACTAACCCATTAAACAATTTCTGCTCCGCCACTGCATTACTCACCGTGCCTTCATCTACTAGACGTATTAAGTCAGCAATTTGTCGCGGATATAATGCAAAATCTGACAGTTCTATTGCATTTCTATTCAAATACCCTTTGACAGACCCCATCAGATAGTTTGCCGCAACCTTGTAATTACTTGTGTGTTTCAGTATTTCGAGATAGTACGCGGCCAATTCTTTGCTTTCTGTAAGCACAGTAGCATCGTAGTGTGAGAGTGCGTAATGTTTCGTAAAGTTTTGGTATAATTCTTCTGGAAGTACAGGCATTTCTGCTTTTACCCGCTCAATCCATTCGTCGGTGATCACCAACGGCGGTAAATCCGGTTCTGGAAAATAACGATAATCCGTAGCAACTTCTTTTGCACGCATGGAAAACGTAATTCCTTTCACGGCATCGAAGCTTCGTGTTTCCTGTAAAATTGATTCGTTTTTTTCAATCGCCTCTACCTGACGTTCCACTTCAAATTCTATGGCCTTACGCACATTACTAATGGAGTTCATATTTTTCACCTCCACCTTGGTGCCAAATTCAGTAGCCCCTTTCAGTCTTACAGATATATTCGCATCACAACGCAGTGACCCTTCCTCCATGTTCCCATCACACACATCGAGATATCGAACAAGTTTTCGTACTTCAGTCACAAAAAGACCGGCTTCCTCACCTGTTCGCATGACAGGTTCTGTTACAAATTCTACCAGAGTCGTCCCTGCTCTATTGTAGTCAATCAATGAATTATCTAAATCCATGTCATGAATACTTTTTCCCGAGTCTTCTTCCATGTGAATTCGGGTTAACTCCACATCCTTAATCGAACCGTCTTCCTTTTTAATCCGTATCGTTCCACCCTGGCACAACGGTGTTTTATCTTGTGTGATTTGATAGCCTTTTGGCATATCTGCGTAGAAATAATTCTTTCTTGCGTACAAACAGTAAGGCGTAATTTCACATCCACAGGCCAGGCCTACTTTAAGAGCCATGTTTACAGCCTCCTTATTGTGGCGCGGCAACGTGCCTGGATGCCCCAGATTAACGACACTAATGTTGGTATTGGGCATGGAACCATACTCCGCAACCTCTGTGCTAAATGCCTTGGTTTTAGTCAACAATTGGGCGTGTATTTCCAACCCGATTACCGTCTCATATTTATCTACTGGATTTCCCATAAATTAGAACTACGCAAAGTTAAGACGAAAAACGGACAGGTAGGCACCTTATCGACAGTCTTCTACATAAAACTAGATGAAGTGACACACTCTACTTCTTAGTACATTTGACCACAAAATTTGATGCAATGAACAGATCAATCCAATTTCGGGTGTTACTCGTGTTAGCCCTTATCCCATTTCTGCATGGTTGTACATCCAAACCGGAAATTCAAGTTGATTCTATTTTCTACAATGGAACCGTCTATACGGTAGATTCTTCTTTTTCTGTGCAATCTGCGCTTGCCATTAAAGATGGAAAAATTGTGGGAATAGGCTCTGACGATGATATTTTGTCTACGTTCTACTCGACACATGTGTTCGACTTGAATCAAAAAATAGTTTATCCGGGTCTAATAGATGCACACAGTCATTTTTATGGCTTTGGCAAAAACATGCAGGAGCTTAACCTCAAAAACGCCACGTCGTTAGAAGATGTAATCAATAAAACCATAACGTATGCTCAAAGCACAACTCCAGCGGTTATTGTTGGACGAGGCTGGAATGAAGAGAACTGGATTACCAAAGGCAATATTTCTAACACCAAACTCAACTTACTTTTTCCTACTATTCCTGTTGTACTTCAGAGGATTGATGGCCATGCGATTCTGTGCAATCAGGCGGCACTTGACCTGGCTGGTATTGATGAAGACTTCTACATTGAAGGTGGTATCGCCATAAAAATGGGGGGATATCTGACCGGATTGTTGGTTGATCAGGCAGCCCAGATTGTGTTAGACCGATTACCTGAATTATCTCTTGCTCAAAAAGCCAAAGCACTTAAAGATGCAGAACAAGCATGCTTCGCTGTCGGTTTAACCACGGTAACCGATGCAGGACTTGACGAACAAACCATTCTTTTGATTGACTCACTGCAGCGAATGGGAGAACTCAGTATCCGGATTTATGTCATGGCCAATCCAGACACCTTTGCAGTAACCCGACTTCTTAAAAACAAGAGCATCACCAACAACCCACTTCTTAATCTCCGTTCAATCAAGTTGTACGGCGATGGATCTCTTGGCAGTCGAGGTGCACTGCTAAAACACGTTTATTGTGACGATTCTACTACGTTTGGTCTGATCCAGCATTCACCAGAATATTTTAAAGCCTTAATTGACTACGGCTACCGAAACAATTTACAAGTGAATACCCATTGTATTGGGGACTCCGCCAACAAAATTCTTCTTAATTTGTACGCGGACCGACTCGGTGGAAAAAATGATTACAGATGGCGAATTGAGCACGCTCAATTAGTAGACACGGCTGACCTTAGTATGTTTAGCAATTTTAACATCATTCCGTCTATTCAACCTACTCATGCCACTTCAGATGCAAAAATGGCTAAAAGCAGGTTGTGTGATTTACCATCTATGAACAATGCCTATCTATACAACACCCTACTTAAAGAGACAGGCTTAGTTGCATTTGGAACCGACTTTCCTGTGGAAGATATTGATCCGATATCGACTTTTTTTGCGGCAGTTAAGCGCAAAACTAAAGATGGAAATGTCTTTAAACCCGAAGAAGCCATTGCCCCAATAGAAGCTTTAAGGGCCATGACGATTTGGGCAGCATATGCCGGTTTTATGGAGGATGAAATAGGTTCATTGGAAATTGGTAAAACCGCAGACCTGACTATTGTGTCTGAGGATATAATTTCTGCCTATGAACGTGGACGAATTCACAATGTAATGACGGTTCAAAGTGGGAAGGTGGTCTATACGACTGGGTTACTCCAACCGCAGGTTTCAGATTAAACCGCAACGCTTTCTCCAGATTTATACATTCCCCGATTTGAGCTGGTGTCAACTTATAACGATAATTCCTTTGTATGTCAACGGGAATCATCATACTCATTAGAGGTCAATCAAGATTTTGAGAGAACCCATTTTTGACAGGCCACACGGTATTGCGAATGGTTCAAACCACCGTAAACACTTTACACCAAACGTTTACTACTCCGCCTTGTGGTAACTGTGCCGTCATTCCTTTAAAAATGAAGGTATCCCCTTTCTTGAGACTCCGAAGTTTAATTAACATTTTGTCTGTCATCTTTCCTCCATTGCATTGGAAGGTAGAGGATACCCCAGCCTTGTCTACAGTTATTTTGTAACTTATAATGGTAGACCCTTTCGCACAACCCGAGATACTAATCTCGCTGTGGGTGTTGAGTTCGTTTTTCGTAACCTCCCCTCCAAATTTTCCGGCAAACATCGCGTAAGCCCCACCCATTGTTGAATCTCCTGGGATTGAGTTATCACAATCCGCCTGTGGAACCAGAAAAAGACCTAATGCAATGAATCCCACCGTAATAATTAATCTACTCATACTGTTGTTTATTATGATTGAATCTCAAATCTAATGTACAGGTGCATTGGCCTTTATGAAAATAGACCAATCTCTCACCCGGGTGGAGAGAAAACGATATAAACCAATGAACCTGTCGTTGATCTATCTAGGGTTGTTGTTGCTCTACTAATCTGGCATATGCGGTAACAATTTCCTACTTTCACTTCCTAAATGAACGTATTGCGTAACCCACCTACAATCAAAACCATATTGACCCATGCGGGATTCTGGGTTTTGTACGTGGTTTTGGAATACCTGGCTAATATGTATCACATTCCGCCGTATAGACGTTATCGATTTATTATCACCACGCTACTCACCCTACCTTTTCTATTGCTTCCTACCTATTTTCTGGCCTTGTATGCGGTTCCCCGACTTCTCTTAACCAGACGCATACTTGCTTTTAGTCTATCTGTTATATTGGTCTGTGTTTTTGTCTTTGTTGCTCGTTTAAAGTGGTTTGAGATTACGAATCACATGATCCATGATGTTTTCGTACGGATGCCTATTCAAAAAGTTTTTAAAAACCTAATTAGGGATTATTCGTTTGTTGCCCTCGCTACCTGCCTCTATATCATCAACGACTGGAGAAAAAAAGAGCACCAAACTGTTTTGCTAACCAAAGCTAAAGCAGCTTCGGATTTGGCCTTGCTGAAACAACAGCTTCAACCGCATTTCCTGTTTAACACACTAAACAATATATACAGCCTGGTTCTAGACAACGAACGAACGAGTGAGTTGGCCGCAGAGAGCATTCTGAAATTATCGAGATTAATGGAGTTTCTGGTCTATAGAGCCAATGACACCGATGTACTTCTGGCTGATGAGCTTTTATTGGTAAATGACTATCTGGATCTTGAAAAACTCAGATACGACACGAATCTTCGATTGTCTGTGCATGTGACAAACATTCCTAAACATTTAAGGGTATCTCCGTTAATGATCCTACCGTTTATTGAAAACTGTTTTAAGCATGGAGGAATTGGCCCAACAGGTCATTTTGAAATCGTTCTAAACGTTAATTACGTCGATGGTCAACTCCATATTCACGTAGAAAACAGCAAACCCAATAGAAACAAAGAGAATGCCCTTATTGGCGTAGGCATACCCAATCTTAGAGAACGACTTAATCTGATTTATCCGAATAGGCACACCCTTCAAATTTCCGATACAGACGATCGATATTCTGTTTTACTTGTAATAACTGGGTTATGACTCTATATACATGTTATATCGTTGATGACGAGCCACTTGCGGTCAAAGTGATCCAACGATTTCTCAACAAATTGCCACAGTTTAACGTAATGGGTTGCTTTACTGACCCATTTGAAGCCTATAACGCCCTAAAATCCCAACCGGTAGATTTGCTGTTTCTTGATATTGAAATGCCCGATTTTAATGGCCTGGACCTTATCAAATCTCTTATACACAGACCAGAAATAATTTTAACGACTGCATTTCGTGAATTTGCTGCTGATGGTTTTGATCTAAACATTCTTGATTATCTGGTAAAGCCGATTGAATTCAGCCGATTTATGAATGGTATTGATAAATTCCTGGACAAACAAAGTCCGGATAACGGACCTTTAATCACTGACCTCACAGTACGTGCCAATCGTAAATTCGTTAAGCTTAAAACTCAGGATATTCTATACATAGAAGGCATCAAGGATTATGTTAAAATCGTATTGACAGATCAGGAAATCATTACCAAACAAAGTATTGGAAATTTTGGGGAGAACAACTTACCGATGGCTCACTTCATTCGAGTACATAAATCGTTTATCGTATCCAGGGCCAAAATAACTGCCTATTCACACCACAGTGTAGAACTTGGTCGAAAGGAAATACCAATTGGAAGATTATATAAAGATCATTTTTTAGAACAAATGAACCCCGGCTAAGACTCCATATCCTCTGCCTTTTGGATGAGTTTTAGGTCCAACCAAAACACAACTATGACACCCAATGCGTAAGCCATCAGGTCTAACCAATGGAACGATGTACCGATGACGATTCGAGCCAATTTATACTCTTGCAAACCCAACAGACCGACCAGGTTAAAATACTGACCAATTTCTATCGCAAATGAGAAACACAAGGTAATAAGAGCGACTGTTTTTGCTGAAAAAGTGATGAATGCCCGTATAAAATAGTAAACCAGAAAAACCACAAGGAAATCACCGACGTATGGTCGAATTATAGAATCGTGAACGTATAAAGCGATACAGATTTCTATAAGCAGTAAAGCCAGTGCTAAAAAAAGGTATTTGGGTTTAAACCGTACCAATTAAATATCAAATGCCTGTCGTACCAATTCAGCCTGCTCTTCGATGTGAACTTTAGAATAACCTGTAGAAGGCGAAGGGCTTGATCTTCTACTAATCACCTTAAGTTCGAAGGGGTAGTCGTAACGCAATAAGTGCATCCATGCACCCATATTCTTTGGTTCCTCTTGAACCCATTTCCACTCTGCGTTCTTATATTTTTTAGCCAAATCCGCCAATTGAGTTTCAGCCAATGGGTACAGTTGCTCCAACCGTACAACCGCTACATCTCCGCGGGTGTCGTTTTGTTGCTTTTTCAACAAGTCATAGTACAACTTTCCAGTACAAAGAATGACTCTTTTCACTTTCGTAGCGTCTACAAATGAATCATCAATTATTTCCTTGAAACCGGCTTTGGTAAAATCTTGGATTGTGCTGGTGCACAACGGATGACGAAGTAGGCTCTTTGGAGTCATCACAATCAATGGCACTCTAAAATCGCGCTTCAATTGTCGTCTCAGTGCATGAAACATGTTTGCAGGAGTTGTTGGATTGATTACTTGCATGTTCTGATGAGCACACAATTGCAAGAATCGTTCTGGACGCGCAGAAGTATGCTCCGGACCTTGCCCCTCGTGGCCGTGAGGCAATAACAAAACCAGCCCATTATAACGCTTCCATTTCGTTTCTCCACTGGCAATGTATTGGTCAATAATTACCTGAGCACCGTTCGCAAAATCACCAAACTGAGCTTCCCAAATAGTCAACGCCTGGGGGCTGTTCATTGCGTAGCCGTATTCAAAACCTAAAACGGCAAACTCGGATAGGTGTGAATTGTATATATAAAAAGGTGCCTGCTTGTCAGAAATTGACTGTAATGGGCAATACTCCTTTTCCGATTCTTCCTCTTTAATGATGGCGTGTCTATGACTAAATGTGCCTCGTTCACAATCCTGTCCACTCATTCGAACGGTATGGTTCTCATCAAGCAAACTCGCATATGCCATAAGCTCACCCATGGCCCAATCGTATTGATCTTTTTCGATCATAGCGGCTCGATCAGCGAACAGCCTTTTCACTTTGGCAAATGGTTTGAAACCTTCAGGAATTCCGGTAATCTGTTTAGCCAGCTTTTCAAATTGGGCCTTCGAGATTCCGGTCTTTGGCGATTTATCAAAATCTTTTGCCTCTGCTTTTCTGAGATCCTTCCAACTGTGTTCAGATAAATCTTCGCGGTAATCGGTATTTCCATCTCGTACAAGATCCAATTTTTCCTGTAGCAACTTTTTGAATTCCAATTGCATAGATTTTGCGAGATTGGCCTCTACACTTCCAGCAGCACTTAATTTTTCGGCATATATTTCACGAGGATTTTTGTGATTTTTTATTGCCTTATATAATTTAGGTTGAGTAAACCTTGGTTCATCTGCCTCGTTGTGCCCATATTTTCGGTAGCCAAGGAGGTCTATAAACACATCCGAGTTATACTTCTGTCGATACTCAATGGCGAGTTTCATAGTATAAACGATGGCTTCCGCATCGTCTCCATTTACATGGAACACCGGACATTTTGTTGTTTTGGCAACGTCGGTGCAGTAAATCGACGTCCTACCATCTACATAATTGGTTGTAAACCCAATTTGATTATTCGTCACAATATGGATGGTTCCGCCAGTTCTGTAGGCATCAAGTCCAGCCATTTGTAACGTTTCGTAAACCACTCCCTGCCCACTTACAGAGGCATCTCCATGAATCAAAATAGGAATAAGTTTACTTTCATCCATTTGGTAGTTTCGATCGAGTTTTGCTCGTGACACTCCTTCAACCACTGGGTCTACTGACTCTAAATGGGATGGGTTTGGAGACAAGCTCAATTTAACCGTTTTTCCAAGGCTCGTTATTACCTCTGACGAATAACCGATGTGGTATTTCACATCTCCGTTAAATATGCTGTCTTCGTATCCGTATCCTTCAAATTCCTGAAATATCTCTTCATAACTTTTATTCAGGATATTGGTCAATACATTCATCCGACCACGGTGAGCCATACCGATGACATATTCCTCTGCGCCTAAAGCTGACCCATATTCAATGGCTGCATCTAACGCAGGAAGTAACGTTTCCAATCCCTCCAGCGAAAATCTTTTTTGTCCTACATATTTCGTATGTAAGAAATTTTCAAAGACCTCAGCCTGGTTCAATTTCACTAAAATCAGCCTTTTTTGCTCAAGAGTAAGCGATGGCTGGTTCTTTCTAGACTCCATTTTTTCTCTAAGCCATTCCTTTCGCTCTGGGTTCGGCATATACATAAATTCTACGCCAATGCTTTGGCAGTAGGTTTCTTCCAAATGCGAAATGATATCTTTTAGTTTGGCGGGTCCGATACCCAGTTCGACACCAGCATTAAATTTGGTCTCCAGGTCGCTCTTGTCCAAACCAAAATGACCGATATCCAACGAAGGCTCATATTTTCTTCTCTCTCTAACCGGATTTGTTTTAGTAAACAAATGGCCACGAGTTCGGTATCCCTCATTAATCAACCTCAACACGTTGATTTCCTTAAGCATGTTTTCGGACACGGCTTCACCGCCCGTACCCGTTTTATCGTAGGCCAAGTCGAAACCCTCAAAGAATTTTTGCCAGCCGTAATCTACGCTTTCGGGGCTCTCCTGATATTGCTGATACAATGCATCTATTGAATCAACGTCTGCGTTACTTAAGTATGAATGTCCAATCATTTCAATAAAGGATCTTTTTAACTTTGGGTAAAAATGGACGCAAAGATAGGATTTGTGGTTAATTGGCACTCGTTTTAAACCATAGAATTTCAACGTTTATCGGACATATTAAAATCTAAAATAAACATACGAAAACGACTGGCTTCCATTCCATAAAAAATGGCAAGTAGATATCTAGATATATAATATCTTTGTAAAAATTCAGCACTTTAGTATGGCATTGAGAAACGAAGAGAAAGACAAGCGAAGTCGACTGTACTTGTTCATAGTCATTATCGCTTTATTAGTAGTTAATGGCGGTCTTATTTTAAACCTGTTCAAGAACGACAAGGCCATGGAAGAAGTAGAACAGGACAAAGTTGACCTGACTGCTGAAGTTTCTCAATTAAATTCCGATTTAGAAGAAGTAGAATTCAACCTGGTTAGCCAAAAAGGTAAAAACCAACATCTCGATAGTGTCATCAACGCCAAAGAGCAAATTATTGCCAGTCAGGTTGCCGACATTCGAAAATCCCTAAAATCTAAAAACCTGAGTAAATCTCAAATTAATCGACTAAAAAAACAAATTCGTGATCTCAACCAACGTATAACAAGCTATGAGCATGAAATTGACTCCTTAAGTGAGTTAAAAGATTATTTGCAGGATGAGGTGTACGCCAGAGACCAGGAAATTATAAAACACAAACACGAAAAAGATGAGATTGCTCAAGATTTGAGTGAAGCTAACATACAGCTTGACATCGCTAAGCGCCTGGAAGTGAAGAGCATTTCTGGAATTGGTGTTAAAATGAAAAACAACGGAGAAAAAGAAGTCGCTAAATTGTCGCGAACGGATAAAGTTCGGATATCGTTTACCATTGACAACAATCAGGTTGCAGACAGGGAATCGAAAACGTGTTATTTGCAACTGATCACTCCCTCGAAATCAACAATTCACAATGCCCAAAAAGGTTCTGGAACCTTTACCTTTAATGGAGAAAAGTCCTTATACACTGCCAAGCAGGATTTTGATTTTAGCAATTCTAATGAAAAACTTGTTTTTTATTGGAGTAAGTCAAATGCAATGACGCAGGGTTCATACACTGCCAACATTTATTGTGAAGGTGTACTC
>CAYZWM010000136.1:0-11167 GCA_964482155.1 uncultured Chitinophagaceae bacterium
GCAGTGGGTGAGTGGGTATGTAGTGGGTGGATTTGATATCCACCCACTCAAGTGTTTTGTCTTCAGTGACTTAAGCTTTGAATTGGCCAGTGGGTGTGTGGATGAGCAAAGTATGCAGGACAAGCATAGTAAAAGAAGGAATTATGGAACACATTGAAATACGAAGCGAGCAATATCAAGTCCTATTGACCGAGTTTAAGAAGTTTCTAGTGGTCAAAGGCTACAAGGAAAAAACCCAACAAGACATCTACCGATGCGTAAAAGAATTGATGTTGTACATGCAAGAGAGAAGTGTAACTGACATCAAACGAATTGATCCCGAGAAAATTCAAGAGTATTATCATTACCTTAACGAAAGACCCAATTATAAACGAAAAGACAGTCTTGGGCTGTCTTCCTCCATGCTCAATCATCACATCTTTAGCATGCGTGTTTTTTTTAATTGGTGCGCTCAAGTAAACGCGATTACCCTCCACCCATTTACCGGACTTTCTTTTCCTAAAGCCTACTCACCTAAACGAAAAGCACTAAGCAAGGAACACATACATCGTTTGTATCGAGCCTGTAATACCCAAAGGGAAAAAGCAATCCTTGGACTGTTCTATGCCTGTGGACTTAGGCGAAGCGAGGGAGTTGGTCTTGATCTCAAGGACATTGACTATGCAAACAGTAAACTGATTGTTCGCTCGGGGAAGTTTGGCAAGCGAAGAGAAGTGCCGATTCACTCCAAAGTCCTGGGGGATTTTAGACAATACCAGTATACCGAGCGAAAGGAACTAATTAAGAACCACGTTCAAGGTTTTAACCAAATTGCCGAACACCCATTTCTGCTCAATAACGTCGGAAATCGTATGAAGGGGGATCATGCCAACGGTATCATAAATAAACTCGCTCAGGGGGCTTTATTTAGCTCCTTAGAGCAAAAATCAATCTGTTTACATGCATTAAGACATTCTGTTGCCACCCACTTTAAACAAAACGGTATGCCACTGGAAAAAATCAAACAGTTTTTAGGGCATTCTTCTTTGGATATTACTCAAGCCTATTTGGAAGGGTATCGGCTCAATTGGAGCAGGATTAATCAAAGATCGACTTTGAATTCAGGAGAACTTGGAGTGGACAGGTTTGTCAAATCAAATAGTCGAAACCGATTCGATCAACATAGAATATGAATGCACCCGATAGCTTTGGTCAGTATCTTAATCAGAACTACACCCAAGGAACCGCCACACGATATACTCGAAGCGTACGAATGCTCCTAGAGGCCTATGGGAGTCAAGAGGCAGTAGAACAAGCAAGTTTCAGGGATATAACTAACTACCTCCACGTCTTACGAAAACGAAACCTCTCATCAGAACACATCCGAACCGAACTGGCTGGAATCAAAGCCCTATTTACCTATTTAGTTGTGGCAGGGAAGCGAGTCGACAACCCAACCTTGAACCTCTACATCAATAACACCAAGAGTAAGGACATTCAATTTCAGAACCTCTTTCGAAAAGATGAATTGGAGCAATTGCTCCAAAGGGAGTCTCGATATCAACTGCTTCGAAATCGAAACAAATTGATTCTTTCCTTTTACATCTATCAGGGACTAACAACAGGTGAGATTCAGAAACTCAAGATGGATGACGTTGATATTGATAAAGCTACCGTTTCAATCAAAGCAGGAACGAATACGAACCCTCGAATACTTCCTCTTGAAACCAAGCAGGTATTGGTTCTTGATCGATACCTACATCAAGAACGACCTGAGTTAATTAAACTTGGAAATTACTCAGGAGCAGGACTCTTAATTGGCAAACTTGGAAGCCATATAACCAACGATCAAATTCACTACTTAGTTGAATCTCAGCGTTTTTTGTTTCCAGACCGAAAGCTCAATCCAAAGACCATTCGCCAGTCAGTCATCGTCAATTTGTTCAAACAAGGTTGGGACGTAAAAGACGTTCAACTCTTTGCAGGACATAGGTTCCCGAGTACAACCGAGCGGTATAAACCACAAGATTTGACAGAGTTAAAGGATGCTGTTGAGCGGTGGCATGTGTGGTAGTTGACTAGTTAGATTTTGGTATTGTAAGTGATAGTGAGTTTTAATAAAATTGGTGTGAGGTTAATAGGATTTATATGTGATTGAGTTTGTTCACACTACGGGATACTATTTATCAACCTTATTGTTTAACACCTATATCCGCACAAATTCTGTAATGGCTTAAACAAAATATATGTAACCAATTGGCCTAATTGAGTTTGGGGAGCAATCAATATTGAGTGGTAAAGTGAATAATTTTTTAAATATTGGTTTAACAACCAAGTTAGGTGCAAGCAAAAAAAAATAGACAATAGACAATATGCCAGATAAATTTGAAAGAGGATCCGAATGGAGAAAATGGGACTTGCATGTCCATACTCCTAAATCTATAATCCAAAATTATGGCGGTGATACTGATGAAGTGTGGGAGAAATATATCGCTGATTTAGAAAACCTCCCTAAGGAATTCAAAGTAATCGGCATTAATGACTATATCTATCTTGATGGCTATAGGAAAATATTAGAATACAGAGAAAAAGGACGACTTCAAAACTTTGATTTAATACTTCCTGTAATTGAATTAAGAGTTGATAAATTTGCTTCAATTGGAGATGAATCATGGAAGAAAGTCAATTTGCATGTTATATTTTCTGATGAAAATACACCAGATGAAATTCAAGCCCAATTTCTTGGAGCAATTCAACATTCCATTAGATTATCCCCAGATGTTGAGGATTATGAAATCTCAGGAATCGCGACGAAAGATGTTCTTGAAGAAATTGGTCAAAAAATAAAAGAAACGACGGATAAGAAAATAACTGGGTCAGACCTCAAAGTTGGATTTTGGAATGTGTTTTTCGATTACAAAAGTGTTGTTGACATAGTTTTAAATGGATATTTCAAAAAGAAATGTTTGGTTGCAATAGGAAAATCTGAGTGGGACACAATGCGTTGGACAGGTTCGGCCGCACTAAAGAAAAGCATTATAAATTATTCTCACTTTTCATTTATATCTCTCAATTCGCATACAGATTACCCTAAACACTCAAAAGCACTTACTAATCAAAACGTAAGAAGTTTTCTACTTGATTGTAGTGATGCACATGATTTTTCGACTTCAACTGAAAAAGACAGAATTGGGAATTCCAATACATGGTTAAAAGCTGATACAACTTTCAAAGGATTAATGCAAGTTGCGAATGATCACAGTAGAATATTTATTGGCGAGAAACCTGATAGTTTAGTTCGGTTGGAAAACAATCCCACTAAATTTATAGAGTCACTAACCATAGAAAAAATACAAGGATCTACGGAATCTGATGTTTGGTTCGATAGTTTTAGCATTTCAATTAATCACTCAATGGTTGCTATCATTGGAAATAAAGGAAATGGAAAGAGTGCAATTGCCGATACCCTCGGTCTACTAGGAAATACTCCTAATTACACTGATTTTTCGTTTCTTAACAAAAGAAAATTCAGAAGACCAAAACCTTCAAACAAAGCCACTCAATTTGAAGGAAAATTAAAATGGTGTGACGGAACAATTGACACTTTACTCCTATCAGACAATCCACTTGACAATTCTATTGAAAAAGTTAAATACATCCCACAAGGTTACTTAGAGAAACTATGTAACGATGATATCAGCGATTTTGAAAAAGAATTAAGAGAAGTAATATTTTCTCACCTAAGTGATTCTGATAAGTTAGGAAAAGAAACATTAGATGAACTTGTAGAGTTTAAAACTCAGTTTATCTCCTCTGAGATTGAAATCTTGAAACAAGAGTTGTTTAATAAAAACAAATCAATAATCGAACTTGAAGACAAGACAAGAGAAAATTACATAAGCAATCTGAATCAAAAATTAAATGTAGTCAAACAAGAAAAAAACTCTCACTTAAAATTAAAACCTAAAGAAGTAAAACCTCCAACGGATCCTGAGGAAATAAAAAGAAATGAGTCTACATCTAAGCAATTAGAGCAAAAAAGATATGAATTTAAACTATTAAATAATTTACTCGAATCTAAAGAAAAAGAACTCAAAACAAATAATCTACGTAAAGAACGACTCCTAAGGATTCTACAAGCTTTAGAGGCTTTCGAATTACAGCATAGATCTCTTCAAAAAAATACTGAGGCTGATTTGAAAGAATTAAATCTCAATTTATCAGACATAGTAAAAGTAGAACTAAATAAAAATGTAATTCAAGATATTATAGCCGAAGTTGATAAGGCATTAACAATTCTCAAGGATGAAATCGAGAATAAAGAAACTGGATTAAAAACCAATACGAACAAAATTGTAGAAGAAGGAAAAACCTTGAAAGAAAAATTAGGGGAGACTTCTAAGAATTATCAAAAGTACCTAGACAACACTAACAAATGGCTTAAAAAGCAAAAAGAATATGATGGTGCGATTCAATCACCAAATTCTATAAAGTTCTTTGAGAATCAAATCAACTTTTTAAAAAAAGGTGTTTTTACTGAATTAAAGAGCCTTTATGATCAAAGAAAAGAAATCCTAAGGAGTCTATTCAGAAAAAAGAGTGAAATAATTAATCTTTATAAAACACTATTCAATCCACTCACAAACTTTATAAAAGAACACAGTGAATTGCTTAATAATTATCAAATATCAATTGATGTTGAGTTTAAAGTTAAAGGGCTAATAGAAAAATTCTTTGATCATGTTAGTTTTGGTTCAAAAGGTAGTTTTATTGGCAACCCTGATGGAGTTGAACGTTTAAAAGGGATATTTAATAAATATGATTTAAATAAAGAGGAGGATACAATTGCGTTTTTAGATGAAGTAATAGACCATTTGAAGTTTGACAAAAGAAAAGAGTTTATCGATCATAAAAGAGAAATCCCAAAGCAACTAAAAAAAGGATATTCTACAACAGATCTTTACGAGTTTCTATTTGACTTAGATTTTCTTGAGCCTGAATACAGATTAAAATTGGCAGACAAAAATGTTTCAGAATTATCACCAGGAGAAAGAGGAGCTTTGTTGCTTATATTTTATTTGACTATCGATCAAAACGATATTCCATTAGTCATTGATCAACCAGAAGAGAATCTAGATAATCAAAGTGTCTTTAATATTTTAGTCCAGTTCATAATCAAAGCTAAAAAAAGGAGACAAATCATAATTGTTACCCATAATCCTAACCTGGCAGTTGCATGTAATGCTGAACAAATAATTCAACTACTAATTAACAAATCGAATAAAAATGAAGTAACAAAGATTTCAGGATCCTTAGAAAATGAAAACCTAAATAATGCGGTGATTGACGTATTAGAAGGAACTTTTCCTGCATTAAAGAGCAGAACAAGAACGTACAATATTATTAAAAGGTAAAAATGCCAGCACCTAACACTAGATAAAGAGTAATAGTTCCTTCGTCACTACTACTCTTATCATTAATGTTCATGACACCAGTCACTACGTCAACTAAAGATGGACTATATTGAATAATATTGGCAAAATGGACGCCTCAATGAAACTATATTGGGAGTTGGTTTTTGAAAAACAATCAACTCGAGAATTACTAAGACAATTAAACAATCCTGTTAGAGAATATGAACAAGAGCTGATTGATGGTTCTATCTTGGATATTGGTTGTGGACAATCGCCATTTCTATTTGACTTCATGTCGACTAATAGGGAGTTAATTGCAATAGATAATGAACAGTTCCAACTTGACTTCTTAAAAAAACGAGTAGAAAAGGAAAAGTTGGCAACTATAGATAATTGGACATTTCTAAATCAAAATTTTCCCCAAGATGGCTTGCCTGAAACTCAATATTCATTAATTATACTCGCCAATTTGTTACATTTTTTTACACTTGACGAATGTATAGAAATTGGAAAATTACTTTCTATGAAATCTACTCAAGGTTCTATTGTTTATGTTGCAGTTCATTCTGATAAATCTTATACAAATAACCCTAAAGACCCCAATAACAATGATTACTTCAAGCACTATTTTAGGATTTCTGACTTAGATAGTGTTTTTCCTACCGCTGAATTTGAGCGATTATATTATGCAGAAATAGACAAAGTAGACCCAAAAAATGAAAGAGATTTGTCTGAGGAATGGTTAGACAGAGCAATAAAAGCTGAAGGAATAACTGACCCAAGACGCATAGAAATGATAAAAAAAGACAACCTCAAAAACAAAAATCAATCTGACATAATAACACTGTTCAGAAAAAGATAATTAATTGTTTGAGGAACGACCAAATTCACTACTTAGTCGAATCTCAGCGTTTTGAGTTTCCCGAAAGAAAACTCAATCCCAAGACCATAAGACAGTCGGTCATCGTCAATTTATTCAAACAAGGTTGGGACCTCAAAGACGTCCAACTCTTTGCAGGGTATCGCCATATTTCTTCAACTGAGGCCTATTTGGTGCTAAATGTAGTTAAACACAAAAATGTGCTTGGGGATTTTCAACCGTTAAAAGTGTCATAAACAGCGATTTGTATCTTAATAAATACAATCCATCTGCAAAAAAAAATGAGTTTACCGTCATATTAAATTTTAGCAAAAAATACCTACTTCTTGTGATTGTGATTTGCCAAATGATGATCTAGCTTACGCGTTTTATTTCAAGTCGAATTTAAAAGTTGTACGAATATATCCGTACAGCTTAATGGATGTTAAAATTAATTCCATTAATGATGGGACTTAAGTGGCAGAGCTGGAGATTGAAAGTCGAAAATATTTTTGACTGCACTTGCCTAGATAGTATATATAAACGCAGTAGAAAGGTCTTATAGTGTTAATTTAGTGTATAATTAAAAGAAAGAAAATTTGAGAATATTTATAAGCCATAGCTACAAGGATTCAGAATTTGCTGCTTTACTTATAACCGTTTTGATCAAGAATAAAATTGAAGTTATTCAAATTGACCAAGACCTTAAAATTGGAGACAACATTGCAGAGAATATTGACCAAGCTATTAGAGAGTCGGATGCATATATAGTAATTCTTTCGAAATCATACGGTGAAAGTAAGTGGAGCGACCTTGAATTATTGATGATATACGATCAGTCTTTTGGTCGAAAGAATGGGAAAAGGATATTTTCAATTCTACTTGAAAAGACATCAAAAATTCCTTCTTTAATTAGAGACTTAGCATATGCCGATTTAACTGATAAAAATAAAAGAAGAAAAGAGCTAGAAAAGTTTGTAGTCAACTTTAAAGACCAACTGAACTCCGATGAAACTACCGACTACAGAACGGTGGGAAATTTACTAAAAGAGAAGCAAGAATTACTTAAACTACAAGAACTTGACTACCAGCTTCAAAAAAATAAGCAACTAAGAATTAGAAAAGTTTTTCAATGGTCTTTTCTGATGGTACTAGTTATTTCGACATTAACATCACTGCTATTTCTAACTAAAGGATTTGACTTCACGAACACTTTAGACGACTACAAGGTCGAATTTCAAAGTGTTATCTTTTATTTCTTAGGATTTCTAACAGCAATTATTCCTTCATTATATATCGCGATAAAATCTAAAAACCAACGCAATGGCCGGTAAAACTTTAGCAGGACTAACAAAAGCTGCGGAACGTTTAAGGCAGCAACAAGAAACATTTGATCAAAAAAGAAAACACGATAGCCGTTGGTTTTGGCTGAAACTGGTTATGGGGTATTCAGCTATTCTATTACTTTTGGCTATTTTGCTTATTTCATGTTTTATAATCTTTAATCATGAAGACTTTCCAGAACGAATAGTTAATTGGGCAGCTCCATCTCTATTCGTAGATATTTTGGGACTAATATTTACCGTATGGAAAGTCGTCTTGAGTCCAAATGGTTCGACAAAATTGGAACCCGTGATTAAATAAAAATTAAATCGAAATTGACAGAGACTGAAAAACAAAAAGCTACTGAGAAAGAACGTGACAAACACCTTGATCAGAAATACGCAACTTTTGCATCATCATCTGAAAAGTTTGATAAAAGCATCTTAGCAATTTCTTCAGGCGCTCTTGGGGTTTCATTTGCATTTATTGAAAAAATTATCCCGATACTTAAGGATGCTGAGATGAAAAATCTCTTGATTATTTCTTGGAGCTTGTTTGTGATAACTATTTTTGTGAGTCTTGTTAGCCACTTTATGTCGGTTAGAGCGAACTATAGAGCGATACAAAATCACAATAAGCCTGAGAATATTCATTCCGATGAGATTGAAAAGTCAAATAAAATTATTCGTTGGATGAATATTTCAATGATATTCTCACTACTTTTGGGTTGTGTAACCCTATTAATATTTATTTCTAAGAATTTGTAAGCTATGCCTGAAGAAGAAACACATACGGAACTACCTAAGAAGGTTAATACAGACAGCCCTAAGAAGGTTAATACAGACAGCCCTAAGATTAGTATCACACCAGATCCTGATATCTCAACCCCTATAGAAAAAGGATCTAGTATTGATATTGATGGACATTATATTGGTGAAAGTCGAAAGGATATTGATTCTATCGAAAAAAGAGGAGGGGAAGTTCCTCCACCCCCTAAAACTACTGATTCAGAATAATATAATATCTGTTATACCTAATTAAACCTAAAGATGAAATAGGAGTTCTGTTCCATTAATCTGAATTTGAGTTTTTTCCTCAATATTTCGAAAAGTCCGAAAACATTAAACCATTGGTGACATAACATTTAACTTTTTCAATCTTGGGTAATGTTCCAGACGAGGTGATAAACGAAAAGTGACTCATAACGTGCTGATAATTAAGGCACAAATTTCTAAATTAGACATTAAAAGGTGATCCATTGGGTCACCTTTCTTATTTTAGGCTCTTAAATCAGCTAAAAATGAGGAGAATCGAACCTAAGTGTTCCAACAAGGTGATAAGGAAACCCATAACCTCACCCAGTCTATTTCTGCTTCGGCTTTAATGGCATGGAGAAGGACGATGAGGTGAAAGGGAGTGGGAACTCATATGACTTTGGAGCAAGGATATATGATTCGAGATTGGGAAGATGGATGAGCTTGGATCCATATGAAAAAGGATATCATAGCGTAGCTCCATATATATTTGCCCTTAATACACCAATAGGTGCAATAGATGTAGATGGTAATGTAGTTATTTTTATTAACGGAAATCATTATGGAGACGGTGGTAATGCAACATATTGGAGGCAATATAAAGATGTACAAACCGGTACTAAAACAGTTTATAATAGAAATGGAATAGCTGAACAAGTACCTGTATATACAAAAGTTGAAACTTATGCTTTTGACAAAGAAGTTATGAATGCATTTAATGACCAAAAAGCTATTTATAAAGATGGTGCAATAGGAGGATATGCCCCTTTTAATGGAGTTAGTGCAAGTAGTAGACATGGGGCGGGTTATAGACAAGCCAAATTAGACGCACAAGGTATAATTGATAACCTTGAAGTAGGAGAGACAATAAAAATTGTTAGTCACAGTATGGGTGGAGCATATTCAAAAGGATATGTGGATGGACTACAAGAATATATGAGATTGAATAAAATAGAAGGAGTAGATATTGAGATCGAGGTAGATTTCGCCCCATTTCAACCAGACTCATACTACAACCATGCTGATCAAGTAGTTCCTACGTACCAAGCATCACACACTGAAGATATTGTGGCGGGAAATGAGGAAATAACTGGAGCCGAGCAGGTAGATACAAGCAATGATAGCAATCAAGGACATTCGATTTTCTCCTTTAAAGAAACAGTTAAAAGCATAGGAAAATTATTAGACAAAGCAAGAAATAAATAAAATGAAATTAATATTATTTGGAATAGGTTTTAATGTAGCAGGAGTCATTTTAGCCATATTGTATGGGATTACTGGAGGGTCTGGAGGGGAAACAACTAGCGGTGTTTTTCTAGGGATTGCCTTCACGGGATTATTTACGGTTTTAATCTGTATGTTCCTACTTCTAGCAAAGTTTAAAACTTACAAATCAAAATGGTATTGGTTATTTCTTCTGATTATTATTGGAATTTTAGAAATGAGAATAATTGATTGGAGAACAGTCATTAGTTTAATAGGATGGTAATATTCATATATAGGTTTATAACATTGGCGATTTGGTAGTGTTCCAAACTTGTGGCTTAAGAAAATACAAGTTTTAAGGGTAGTGTATCAGAAATGTTGTTTTGTTAAATATGGAAACATAAACGGTTGATAATCAGTAAAAATTTAAGGAAATATATTGGAAAGAAGGGTGGTCTACGGATCACCTTTTTATTTTTGGTGGCTTTAAACCGCTAAAAATGGAAGAAATTGTACATAGGTGTATCAAAAATGTTGATGGTATAAGTTCAGTTCGAAATGGTAAAACCGAATATGGCAAACAACGTTATAAATGTAGAGGATGTGGTAAGACATTTCTGATGGAATACGATTACCAAGCTTGTAAACCAACGACAAATTCAAGTATTAAGAAATTATTAAGAGAGGGAGTTGGAATTCGTGGCTTGGGAAGGCTTTTAAACATTTCAACGACAACAGTCTGTTCAAGATTACTGTCTATTAGTCGGTATATTAAACCTCCCTATATTGTTAAAGGCAAGGTCTATGAAATGGACGAGATGTGTACCTATATCGGAAACAAAGAAAATCGAATTTGGGTAGCTTATGCGATCAGGCGAGACACCAAGGATGTCGTAAGTTTTGTTGTTGGTAAACGAAGCAACAAGACTTTAAGATGTGTGACTGAAACATTGATTTTGTCAGATGCAAAAAGAATCTACACCGACAAGTTGAGAAACTATTTGTCTTTATTTCCAAGATCAATTCATCGAACCAAACAATACAGTATTAACCATATTGAACGAATGAATCTGACTCTGAGGACTCATTTGAAAAGGTTAAATCGAAGAACTATTTGCTATTCCAAGAGCATAGCCATGCTAACTGCTTGTTTGAAGATTTATTTCTGGGGATAAAACTACAAATTGACAATGAAATCAGTATCAAATCTCGTATCTTTAGACAATAAAGACCAAGACGTTCCTTGAACCCAAAACTAGACCATCCTGACCATCAACGAAATACTGGAACTAACCTCAATCATCTCGGCAACGTTTTAGCAACCATTACAGATCGTAGAACCCAAATCTGTG
>CAYZWM010000137.1:0-11129 GCA_964482155.1 uncultured Chitinophagaceae bacterium
GTTTTGCTTGTGTTTGGTTTCTTTCTGTCAAAAACGATTAAGGTCGTTGAGCCCACCGATACGGAGAAAACAAATACCGAAATGGTTTCAGAAGTTTAATTCAATTCGTGTAGAAACTCTGGATTGGTTTCAAGCATATTTCCGACAACAACAACATTGGCTCCGGCGTCCCAAGCTGTACGAATACCTTCTGTTGTTCGAATGCCGCCTCCTACGATTATAGGAATTTGAGTATGTTGTCTTACAGCAGATATCATTTCGGTAGGAATGGCATTTTTTGCACCACTTCCCGAATCCATATAGATGACATGTTTACCAAGTTGCTCGCCTGCCAGCGCAGTCATAGCGGCCAAGCCGGGTTTGTCGTTTGGAATGGGTGACGTGCCAGAAATGTAGGAAACCGTGGTTTGACTACCTCCGTCAATAAGCATATAAGCGGTCGATAGTATTTCCAAATTGGATTGTTGTAAACGCAATGCGGACTCAACGTGTTTCCCGATCAGCAATTCTGGATTTCTTCCCGATACGAGAGCAAGTAACAAGATGGCATCGGCTTCGTTACATATTTGATCCGGACTTCCTGGAAATAAAACACACGGTTTATCGCATATGGATTTAATATCGGATATAGTTTGTTGCGTGTTGCCTCTGGTTAATACACTGCCCCCTACAAATAAGAGATCAATTTTGGCTAAATTGGATGTAGATAGCAAACGTTTTAAATGAGCCAGATCTGCTTTATCGGGATCGATAAGCGCAGCCAGAAGCTTTTTGTTGCCTGCTATTATTTCTTTGATCATATTGCCAACCGATTTTTACATATCGTTCTACAAAGAAAAGCAAAATTGTTGCCAAGCGTTTTATTTTGAGACATTTAGATTGAGAGATGGGAAATGACCCAAAGATTTATTCCGATCTCGATGTCAAAAAAAGATTTTAGGACGAAAATACCGCATTTACTTGCTAGTCAATTCGTTACGAATCTCAAAAAAAAGAGAGTAAAAAGCGATCTAATTGTTATCAACAACGGCAAGTCAGAAATTCCGTACAAAATTTTTTTCGTGTGGAAAAGTGTAAGATAAAAGTCATGAAATATGAACCTACTTTTGACCAAAAACCACTAAAAAGTTTCTGTAGTGGATAAAGAATATTTTACGCAATCGACTAAAAATAACGCGCACTTGTATGAGCCAGAAGAAGACATCTACTAAAAACCGAACAGGCCTCAAATTTGACCGATTTTTCACCAAGGATGGTATTCCTGCATCCGATTTATTTGAATACGAAATCAGGAGTTCGATCATTCAAAACCCTGGAGGAGACACGGTTTTTAGAATGGATGATGTTGAGGTACCTAAGGATTGGTCGCAAGTGGCTACGGATATTTTGGCGCAAAAATATTTTAGAAAAGCAGGCGTTCCTCAAGCCGATGGCAGCACCGATGGAGAAACATCCATCAAACAAGTTGCACATCGTTTGGCTCATTGTTGGAGAACCTGGGGAGAGCGATACGATTATTTCGAAACAAAAAAAGATGCAGAGGTTTTTTACGATGAATTGGTCTACAGCATAACGGCTCAACATGCTGCTCCCAACTCACCACAATGGTTCAACACCGGACTGCACAATTCATATGGCATTACAGGAAAACCTCAAGGCCATTATTTTGCTGAACATGAATCAGGAAAATTAAAAAAATCAACTTCAGCTTACGAACGACCTCAACCACATGCCTGTTTTATCCTATCGGTAAAAGATGACTTGGTCAATGATGGTGGCATCATGGATTTATGGGTTCGTGAAGCACGGATATTTAAATACGGCTCTGGTGTGGGAACGAACTTTTCGCAAATCAGAGGTGCCGGAGAAAGATTAAGCGGTGGTGGTACATCCAGCGGGCTTATGTCTTTCCTAAAAATTGGAGACCGGGCAGCTGGTGCTATTAAATCTGGTGGAACAACCCGAAGAGCGGCCAAAATGGTAACGCTTGATTTGGACCACCCAGAAATAATGGAGTTCATCAACTGGAAAAAAGAAGAAGAGAAAAAAGTAGCGGCTTTGATCGCAGGTGGATATTCATCGCATTATGAAGGCGACGCTTACCAAACGGTTTCGGGTCAGAACTCAAATAACTCGGTGCGAATTCCAAATAAATTCTTTGAGGCCTTGAAAAAGGAAGAGAATTGGGATTTAATCGCACGAAGCACAGGTGAGGTAATGAGAAGTATTCCAGCGGAGAAAATTTGGGATGATATTGCTTTTGCAGCATGGGCTTGTGCAGATCCTGGTGTTCAGTTTGACACCACGATTAACGAGTGGCATACTTGCCCGGAAGGTGGACCAATTAACGCATCGAACCCATGTTCGGAGTATATGTTCCTCGACAACACGGCGTGTAACCTCGCATCTTTAAACTTACGTCATTTCTTTAATCCGGAAAGTCTGGAGTTTAATGTAAAAGGGATTGAGTACTCATCCAGACTATGGACAGTGGTTCTTGAAATTTCTGTATTGATGGCTCAGTTCCCATCTAAGGAAGTTGCAGAATTATCATACGCCTATAGAACACTTGGGTTAGGTTATGCCAACCTGGGCTCTGTATTGATGTTGAGTGGTATTCCTTACAACAGCGAAAAAGCGACTTCGATTTGTGGAGCGATTACAGCAATCTTAACTGGAACGGCGTATGCAACGTCAGCTGAGATGGCAGAACATCAGGGACCTTTTAGAGAATACGAAAAGAATAAAGAACACATGCTGCGCGTAATGAGAAATCATCGATATGCAGCATACAACGCTACCGACTATGAAGGACTAAGTGTTAAACCTGTTGGAATTGACCCTAAATTTTGTCCTGAGTATTTACTAACGGCTGCCTGCGACCAATGGGACAAAGCAGTCATGTTAGGCGAAAAATTCGGATATCGAAACGCACAAACTACTGTAATTGCTCCTACGGGAACGATTGGATTGGTTATGGACTGTGATACCACAGGAATCGAACCCGATTTTGCCTTAGTGAAGTTTAAAAAGCTAAGTGGTGGTGGATACTTTAAGATTGTGAATCAGTCGGTACCTGGAGCGCTCAAGAACCTTGGGTACAGTACAGGCCAAATAGAAGATATTGTACACTACGCAAAAGGACACGCAACTTTAAAAGGTTCTCCAGAAATCAACCATATTTCGCTTAAGAAATTAGGGTTTAATGATGAAAACCTAGCCGCTATTGAAGGCGGACTTTTAAGCGCATTCGAAATCAGCTTTATGTTCAATCAGTGGACCTTAGGTGAAGAGACGATGGAGCGTTTAGGATTTGAAAAAGAAACATACGAAAGTGACTCATTCGACCTATTGAAGTCCTTAGGGTTTACTTCAAAGCAAATTGCATTGGCAAACGATTATGTATGTGGAACGATGACCGTAGAAGGGGCTCCATTTTTGAAAGAGGAGCATTTATCGGTATTTGATTGTGCCAATCGATGTGGAAATATTGGAGAGCGATATATTCATGCTCATGGGCATATCCGAATGATGGGTGCAGCTCAACCCTTTATTTCAGGAGCAATCTCAAAAACAATTAACTTACCAAATGAAGCTACGCAAGATGATATTAAGTCATGTTACGAGCTAAGTTGGGAACTGGGCTTAAAAGCAAATGCGTTGTATAGAGACGGTTGTAAACTATCTCAACCGCTAAGCACAAAGTCAGATACGAAAGAAGAAGAAGAGGTTGAAACAACCGATAAGGTTGAAGCCGTATTAGGAGAAAAAGCAGATCTTACCCTCGAGGAAATTACTCCAGACATGGTATTGGATGCGGCAAAGCGAATCATTGATGAGAGTAATGATACCATTTTCCAAATGCAGTTGTCCAACATCGTTGAGCGTAAGAAACTTCCAAACAAACGAAGTGGATTTACCCAAAAAGCGAAGGTTGGAGGCCAAACCTTGTTTGTCAGAACCGGAGAGTATTCTGACGGTAGATTAGGTGAGATTTTTGTCGATATGCACAAAGAAGGAGCGACGTTCCGATCGTTAATGAACTGTTTCTCTATAGCGGTTTCTATCGGACTTCAATATGGAGTTCCATTAAGAGAGTTTGTAGACAAATTTACTTTCACCAAGTTTGAACCTGCTGGGTATGTTGAAGGACACGACAACATCAAAAACTCGACTTCGATCATTGACTTTATTTTCCGATTACTTGGCTTCGAATATTTGAAAAGAAACGACCTGGTTCAGGTACCACCGGTATCCGAAACAGGAGATAATACCATTGTTCAAAACGCAACAACGACTGCACCAATGGCTGTATCAAGACGTAAGCCAGAGCCTGTAATATCAGATGCTCAAAAAGCCGAGGCGAATGGTTCAGGTTCAGGATCAAATATGCACTTACAATCTATGCAAAGTGATGCACCAGCTTGTAATGAATGCGGCCACCTAACGGTACGTAGTGGAACATGTTATAAATGTCTGAATTGCGGCAACTCGTTGGGTTGTAGCTAATCGGTTTCAAAATATATACAGTAAGCCAGATTCGAAAGAGTCTGGCTTTTTTTTAGTCCATTATTTAGGAAACTATTCAACCTTTGTTAGTATGTCTGGCTGATAACCAGATAGTTATGAGCGGCTACTCGGTTATGTTTGCGAAGCGAACTCGATATTACTAATTATTACATTCATGCTTCGATCTTTATTAACCCTAACCTTAGGCATCCTCTGTGTTTCAACCTCAATGGCCCTCAGCGGTAGTCAGGTAAACATAACAATTGGTTCTGGCCCGTATTTTTATTCAGATGATGGAAATTGTGGTTCTTCGGAAATCCCAAGAGCGGCTTACGTGGTTATTAATGTGGAAAATACAAGTTCTTCTGATACATTGTATAACATAAAAATCAAGCTGGATTCTATTGCAAATACCATCGCTGGCTTTAAACTCCTTAGTTTTTCAGATGATTCCACTTATACTATTCCAAGAATATTACCAAATTCTACGACCGGTGGGTATTTTTACATTCAATACCCTTGTACTAAAAATCTAACATCAGCATTTAGTTTTACTCTTTCAGACGATAACTCGGGTTCAACAACGTTTAATACAACCATTTCAACCAAGGATATTGGTCCAGCTGGTGCTGGTGGGGACATTGTAAGTCAGGTCATAGTTGGCATAGATGCGCTGGGAATTTTAATCGCGGATACGGTTACCTACGATTTTGGGAATTACAATGGAGGTGAAATGTTTTTCCAACCTTCTGGAGATACTCTTTTTCCAGTAGATGAATTGGAGTTGATAGGCAGCGAGGTTCTGTCATCTGCATTCGCCAGTTGTGCACCGAAATCAGGCGACCGAAATATATTATACTACAATGCAGCATCTGGATGCGGTGGAGGTTCGGGTAATCAGGTAAAAGTGGTTTATTACTACATCAGCTCATTATTTAACGATACTGCGGTATTTAAACCTTATGCTGGAATGAAAAGTGGTGGGCCTATAAAATACCTAAGTAACTATGGTGTCGGCGTTGCCCGGGACACATTTGGAACTACATTAAATGCAAATAAATTTACCGTAACCAAAACAGCATCGTGCGGTATTTGTACACCTGGAGATACTATAACGTATACCATTAAAATTGCAAACTCCGCATCTATCGATCTCATGTTTGACAAAATTTTAGACAGCCTTCCATCGGGGCATAGTTATGTTGGATTTGCCTCTGGAAGTAACATTAACCAATCCAACACGTCCTCCTATCCGAGCACAGGGTCTACTGGAAACATTGTTTTCAGTGGAATGATTCCCGCAGCGACGTTTCCTTATAGGTCATATCTTGTTACAGGTAATAGCTATATAGAGTTAAAATATAAAGTTAAAATACCTGCAGCATCGTCAAACGATATCTATCAGAACCAGGCAATAGGTCAAGTGGGCAATCACTTAATTGACACGTCTTATGCTGTTACTTGTGCAGGATGTAGTGCTTTGCCGATTACACTTATTTACTTTAATGGGCAATTGGTTGGTGAAACAGTTCACCTGGAATGGGCAACCTCATCAGAGGTCAATAATAAGGGATTTGATCTCTATAGGTACACATCAGAAGAGGAACAATATTGGTTGGATTTTGTCGATGGTGTTGGAAACAGCAGCGTAATTCAGATGTATAATTATTTCGATCTAAACGAAATTAAGGGTTCTCAGATTTATAAGTTGGAACAACAGGATTTTGATGGCAACTTGAAGTCTTATTTCACTAAAGTTGCACGACCAGATGTGCTCGTAATGGATAAATTTAGAGCCTATCCGAACCCTGTAACCAACCAATTAAATATTGAGCTGGATGTGGAATACCATGATGTAACGATAAGGCTGGTAGACCTATTGGGACAGGTCATTTATACCATTAAAGCAGTTGATCAAAAAGAGTTGACCTTAGATTTAGGGGAAATAAAATTAGGCATTTATTTTGTGCAAGTTGAGTGTGATGGTCACTATCAGATGGGATTCCGTATCCTTAAGAAGTAAAAGATATTTGGCACGCTACACCGTTTTCTAAAACATATACCCCAAACCCAGGTGCAACCGGTTTATGTTAACTACTCGTTCCACCGTTACGCCTTGCCAATTGATAAAACGGCCTTTAAGCCGACCACCTCGATAACCAATATCCAGGTAGGTACCCGAGCTCGGAATAGAACGATTGACAAATACATGCCGATAACCAGCGGCGAATACCAATCCAGGCCGATAAATCGAACCGATCCCATCCGAAATGGTAAATGAACGGCCTCCTTGAAAATAAAAAAAGTTCACTTTTCTACTGTGCTGCGGGGTAAATGCGAAACCAACCTCCACAGGAACAGTGCTCAGTTCATACAGCCACAATCGATGAAACCCGGTCTTGCCAAAGACAAAAATATTTTCGCTGAGTACACTTCTTCCAGCCTCGAGATTGATTCCAAAAGGAGAGATCCCAAGCCCAATTCCACGGTACCATTTGGGAATTTCAAAAGTGGGTTTTGGGGGTTTAACTTCTACGTAATTAATCTGATTCTGGGCAGACTTTGTGGTCTTAAACGCAATGGAAGAGATATTACTTCGTTTGATGCTAATTTCACCAAGAACTTTCGAATCTAATTTGACCATAGAATCATTTAATTCGGTGATTTTGCCGGTGACTATATTGCCATTTGTTAAGATAATTTGATCGAAACTAGCTTCCTGGCCATACGAAAGACCCACAGAAAGAAAGATCAAAAGTAAGAACGATAGAATGGGTTTAAGGTAATGTACTCTCGTAAGGTAATTCATTGATATATAATTGTTTAGTTCGATTTTGTGCATGAATTATGAAATCACATAGTCAATTTGCTCGTATATGATTACACAATTATTACTCCTGCAAGTACGCAAAAAAAAGAACTTTGTTCTAAATTGAGCGGCAAATAGGTAAATCATATGACTGGTAAATTATTGAAGTTTGTAGGAATATCGCTGGTGTTTTCGATTTTTTTATTCGCCTGTTCGGATAAATGTACAGACACCTACTTGTACATAGAGAGCACTCCCATAGTCAAATCGTATGACGAGGTAAGAAGCTCATTTGAAGTAAAACCACCTCAAGAAATTGTCAAACCTGGGAAACTCTACGTTTATAATCATCTTCTTTTCGTGGTTGAGGAGTACAAGGGATTTCATGTCATCGATAACTCCTTTCCTTCAGCCCCAATAAGAACCCAGTTTATTCAACTTGATGGGTGTACGGATCTGGTGACCAAAGGCAACTATATTTATGCGAATAATGCCAATGACCTGGTTACCATTGAAATCAAAGGAAATGGATATGAACTCATTGACCGCAACAAAGATGAGTTTAGATTATTCCCTCAAAGTAGCCAGGGCGTAACCATTGGTTATGATGTAACCGAAAAATGGATGACCTCGGAACAATACAATTGCGAGAGCAATAATTTTTCCCTTAGATCACAGAACGACGTCGCTGTAGATGCCATTAGTGGAAATGGTTCTGATAATCGTTCTGGATCCGGAACCGGAGGATCAACTGCTCGAATGGCTGTCGTAGGCAATTATATTTATGCCGTTGACAACTCGAGGCTTTTAGCGATTAGTCTTACTAACCCGGCTAACCCAAATAAAGGGGTTGCAAATGATATTGGTTTTAGGTCGGTTATTGAAACCATCTTTCCGATGGGGGATTATTTGTTTATTGGAACCACGACAGGAATGGAAATATTCAATTATAAGTTGAATCCGGAAAAACCCGTCCATGAAGGTTCTGCAAGCCACGTGCGTTCATGCGATCCAGTGGTTGTTCAAAATGATATCGCCTATGTAACCACTCATGGGGGCACAAACTGTGGTGGAAATGCAAATGTATTGGTGCTCTATGATGTTAAAAACGTAAAAGCACCAAGGCAAATAGTACAATATGATATGACCTTCCCGCTGGGCCTGGGCATTGATGGAAACCTATTATTTGTATGTGAAGGAAGGCATGGCCTCAAGGTTTACGATTCATCTGATCCACTAGCGATTACAAAAAACCTATTGACAGAACTATCAAACATCGCACCTAAGGATGTTATTCCGTTGGATGGTATTCTGTTGGTGACGGCCGAGGATGGGGTATACCAGTACGACTATTCCAATCCAAAAGAACTGAAACTACTTAGTAAGCTTTACAGTTTATAGTCACTCGTTTCTTACTTACTTTTGTGGCACATCGTTATGGGTTGTCCTACAAAAAAGAAATCTCACCAGAGCAAAGAAATTGCTGAAACGGCCTTGTTTCAAGCTCGAATTCAGTTTGAAAATAACAATGCCATTGCCGTATATGAATGTGACAGTTGTGGCGATTGGCATCTTACCTCAAAGGGAGAAATGAGTGAACGATTGAAACAAGCCATAGATGACGGAACGCTTCAAAAGGAAATTGATAAATATCAATGGAACGAAAAATACCGTCGTTAATAGGAGTTTAACAACTCGTTATAGTTCAGCCAAAACCGATACTCCACCTTGGGTTATATCGTTGATCTTAACGTTAATTTTAGTGCCTAAAGGAAGGAAAACGTCCACTCGGCTACCAAACTTAATAAAGCCCATTTCTTCCCCTTGTTTAACCGTATCTCCTTTTTCGACATAATATCGAATTCGTCGGGCAACGGCTCCAGCAATTTGTCTGAATAAAATCTCTTGACCAGCTTCGTTTTTTATCACGATGGTGGTCCGCTCGTTCAATGTTGAAGATTTCGGATGCCAGGCAACCAAATACTTGCCTGGGTGATATTTAAAATAGCTCACTACTCCTGAAACAGGATTGCGATTGACATGCACATTAAACGGAGACATAAATATACTAATCTGTATGCGCTTACCTTCAAAATATTCCGGTTCTTCCACCTCTTCAATGACAACAACCTTTCCGTCGGCTGGCGCAATGACGTGGGACGGATTTATGATCGTATTACGAGTTGGATTTCTAAAAAATTGTAGAAATAAACCGAAAACAACAACTGCGGAAATAAGGGTTAAGTATTGCAGCCATTTGATTTCTGTAAATCTAAAAATGGCAAACACCAAAATTGAAAGTACAATTAAGGTCGTTATTAATATCGTGTATCCTTCGCGATGAATCATTAGAATGTACCTCTTAATCGTCTTGTGCTTGCCACTTTGTCAATGGCAACAATGTAGGCCGCTATTCGCATATCTACCTTGTATTTTCTTGAGGCGTTGTAAACGTTTTCAAATGCCTGTTTCATGATTCGATCGGCACGTCGATTAACACGCTGCTCGGTCCAGAAATATCCCAAACGGTTTTGAACCCATTCAAAGTAAGAAACCGAAACTCCACCAGCATTAGCAAGAATGTCTGGAATGACCATCACCCCATTTTCGTTGAGTATCTTATCAGCACTGTGTGACGTAGGTCCATTGGCACCTTCTACAATCAGTTTTGCTCTGATTTTAGACGCGTTTTTAGACGTAATTTGGTCTTCCAAAGCAGCTGGAACCAACACATCTACGTCTAATTCCAACAACTCATCATTACTGATCACCACGCCGTCTTTGAATCCTTCAAGCGTGCCGTTATGCGATTGGGTGTGCTTAATGGCTTTGACAATGTCAATACCATCTTTATTGTAGTATGCACCTGTTATGTCAGAGATAGCCATAATGGTAACACCTTGTTCTTCTAGTAATTTTGCACTGATGGAACCTACATTGCCAAATCCCTGAACAGCAGCAGTCGCTTTACTGGGATTCATTTTCAGTTTGCCCATGGCAGACCGTGCGGTTACCATAACGCCTCTACCTGTGGCTTCGAGTCTTCCTTCAGAACCTCCAAGAACTATCGGTTTTCCAGTAACCACGGCTGGACTTGATACCCCTTTAAGTTTAGAGTATTCATCCATAATCCAGGCCATAATTTGAGGATTGGTTCCAACATCCGGTGCAGGAATATCTCGCTCAGGTCCAAAAACGTTACTCATGGAGTTGGTATAAGCTCGGGTAAGCCGTTCCAGTTCACCCTGACTCATAGATTTAGGATCACATTTAATGCCTCCTTTTGCACCACCATATGGAATGCCAACAACGGCACATTTCCAGGTCATCCAGGCGGCGAGCGCCTTAATTTCATCAATGTTCACCCCAAGAGAATATCGAATACCCCCTTTTGATGGTCCTAAATTTGCTGAATGAATGACACGATGGCCCTCAAAAATCTGCATGGTACCATCATCCATAGTGACAGGAAGGGTAACCGTAATTGATTTCTGGGGAGATTTAAGTGCGTTGTAGGTTGATTCATCTAAACCAAGAATTTTGGTTGCTTCTGAAAACCGTTCCATCATCGAATCCAATGGATTCAGATGGTCTTTAATGGGTGCGGGTTCTTTGTATCGCGAACTCATCGAATTTATAAAAGTTTAACGCAAAACTAGGTTAATTAATTGAACAGAAGACTACTGTTTTAAGCATTTTTTCTCGTTTTCTCACTTACATTACTGTAAAGTGAATTAAATAGAAAAAGCACGCGGGAGATGCCATTAAAATGGAGTCCATTCTGTCCAAAAACCCACCATGTCCACCGAGG